>JBFKCU010000021.1:0-16410 GCA_041620115.1 Burkholderiales bacterium
ACCGGGAGGTTGTGCCTGCGCTCACGCCGGACGCGTCCCTACATCACCAGTTCCACCAGATAAGGCCCCGGCGTCGCCAGTCCGCGTTTGAATTCCACCGCCAGTTCGTCCAGCGTCGTCGCCCTGCCCCCGGCCACGCCGTAACCCTTCGCAATCGTCACCCAGTCGAGATCGGGATTGCCGAGTGTCAGCATCGCCGTGGCATTGGCGCCCGGTGCGCTGGCGCCGACGTTGGTCAGTTCGGTCATCAGGATCTTGTAGGCGCGGTTGGCGAAGATCACCACGGTGACGTCGAGGTTCTCGCGCGCCATGGTCCACAGCGCCTGCTGGGTGTACATCGCGCTGCCGTCGCCTTCGAGTGCGATGACCTTGCGCTCCGGCGCGGCAATCGCCGCGCCCGTCGCCGCAGCCAGCCCCCAGCCGATGGAACCGCCCATGATGTTCATCCAGTCGTGCGGCCGCGCACCGGGTGTTGAGCCGGTGAACATGCGCCCGCTGGTCACGGACTCGTCGAGCACGATGGCATTTTCCGGGATCAGCCGGTTGAACAATGCGCCCAAGCCCTCGAGCGTGATAGCGCCGGTCGGCAGCGCGCCCTCATGCGCGGCGGCATTCACCAGCGGCGCGGTGCTGCGCGCGCCCAGCGCATCGGCCAGTGCTTCGAGCGCGTGTTCGAGATCGGCTTCAGCACCGGCAACGCGGGTGACCGTGCAGCTCTCCGGCACCAGCACGCTGGGTTTGCCGGGATAGGCAAAAAACGACACCGGCAGTTTCGCGCCCACCAGCACCAGCTGCCGCGTGTCTTTGAGCAGGGCCAATGCCGCATCGACCACGAACGGCAGTTGCTTCACCACCGCGCGTCCGGCGCCGCGCTCCCAGCGCGCGTTGTTGAATTCAGACAACAGCATGCAGCCGGTTTTCGCCGCAATACGTGCCGCCCATTCGAGTGCCTTGCCGCGCAACGCGGCTCCACCGAGCAGAATGGCCGCGGGCTGGCCACTGTTCAGGGCCTTGACCCCGCCGGCAATGGCGGCGTCTGCCACGCGCACGCGCGGTGCCGGCTCTTTCACCGGTGCCGGACCATTGGCCTCACCCCACGCGGTATCAGCGGGCAGGATCAGGGTTGCGATCTGTCCCGGCGCCATGCGCGCCGCCTCCACCGCCAGTGCACCGTCGGCAGCAATCAATTGCGACGAATGCGAAGTCCTGACCCAGTCCGACATCGGCCGCGCCACGCCTTCGATGTCCGCGGTCAGCGGCGCATCATGCTGGATGTGATAGCTCGCGTGCTCGCCCACGATATTGACCATGCCCGAGCGCGCCTTCTTCGCGTTGTGCAGGTTGGCGAGGCCGTTGCCAAGCCCGGGCCCCAGATGCAGCAAGGTCGCCGCGGGCTTGCCCGCCACGCGGTAATAACCGTCGGCGGCACCAGTGACCACGCCTTCGAACAAACCGAGAATGCAGCGCACGCCTTCAACACGATCTAGCGCGGAGACAAAATGCATTTCGGAAGTGCCGGGATTGGCGAAGCAGACATTGACGTCGCCATTAAGCAGCGTGCGCACCAGGCTTTCTGCACCGTTCATTATTTATCCTTTAAAATCAATTATTTATATTTATATTACTGCGCGCGGCCGGCAATACCCTAACGGCAGCGTCGGTCACCGGCAGCGGTCACCGTGGATGCCGCGCAGTGTAACGGGCGCGCATCGTGAAAACCACCACGCAGACCGCAGCCATGCTGTTCATGCTCCACCTTGCGGACGCCTTGACGCATGCACCGGTTCATCATTGAATCGGGGCTCACGCAAAGAGGAACCAAGACATGCTGATCGTCGATTCACAGGTACACATCTGGGGTGCCAACACGCCGCAGCGGCCATGGCCCGCGCGCGCGCATGCGCAGCGCGAGATTCCGCTGGGCCACGAGGAACTGCTGCGCGACATGGACGCCGCCGGTGTGAACCGCGCGGTGCTGGTGCCGCCGTCTTGGGAAGGCGACCGCAACGATCTCGCCATCGCTGCTGTGAAAGCGCATCCCGACCGCTACGCCATCATGGGCCGCTTCAATCCGGAAGCGCCGGATGCAAAAACCGCGATCAGGACCTGGCTCACGCAACCGGGCATGCTCGGCATGCGCTTCTCCTTCCACATTCCCGTGCTGCAGCAGCCGCTGACCGAGGGCAAGTTCGACTGGGTGTGGAGTGAGGCGGAAAAACTCGGCATCAAACTGATGATCCTGGTACCGCAGAACTTCGTGCATGTCATCGACGGCGTCGCCGCGCGCCATCCGGGCCTGAGCATCACCATGGACCACATGGCACTGTCGAGCGGCAAGCCCGAGGATGAAACCTTCCGCGATTTCGACAAGCTGCTGCCCATCGCCAAACGGCCCAACGTTGCGGTGAAAGCCAGTGCACTGCCGTGTTATCTGAAAGAACCCTACCCGTTCAAAAAAATGCAGGGCTACGCGCAGCGAGTCTACGAGGCTTTCGGCCCCAGGCGCCTGTTCTGGGGCAGTGACTGGTCGCGCTCCCCGGTCCCGTACCGCGAACACGTCGACATGTGGCTGAAGGATGCACCGTGGGTGAAGGAGGACGACAAGGAATGGATCATGGGCCGCGGCATCTGCGAGTGGCTGGGCTGGAAAATGCCCTAACACCGGTGCGAACCGGATTGATGACAAAGCGAAACGGAGACACGCATGAAAGTCCATGAACTGGTGGCACGCTGCACCGAGGCGGCGGAACAGGCCGACCCGATGAACGCGGCGCGCGCGCTGCTGGAAAGCCTGCACGACGATGTCGCCGCCATCGACCGCGCGCTGCAATACATCTCCGGCACCGGCGGCAACGCCAACCAGGTGTTTTACCGCGCACCCAATCTCACGCTGCTCAAGGTACGGTTCCCCAACGGCCGGCGCACGCCGCCGCACGACCACGGCACCTGGGCCAGCATCCTGCTGCTGTCCGGCGGCGAGAAAAACACGCTCTACCGGCCCGAAAACGGCAAGCTGCGCAAAGGTGGCGAGGTCACGCTGAAGCCCGGTGCCATCCTCACCATGCAGGCCGACACGGCGCATGTTGCCGAATGCCTGGGCGACACGCCGGCGATCGGGCTACATGTCTACGGCGGCGACATTTTCACGCTGCCGCGCCGGATGTGGAATCCGCAGACACTGGAAGAACACGCGCTCGACTGGGGCCTGTATGAAAACTTTGCGCGCATGGCGTCGGCGGCAGCGGCTGCACCGGCACCCTGATATACGCTTTGCGTCCGACGGTTCCGGCGGGCCGACCTGTATGATGAAGCGAATTTCACTGGAACCGGCCCATGATTGAATCCCTGCTGCTCGCCGCCGCGCGCATCGTCACCTACAAGCAGCAGCAGATGCTGACGAACGCCAGCGGTTTTTTCTTTGAACGCGACGAACGCCTGTTCGTGGTGACCAGCCGGCACGTGATGTTCGACGGGCCGACCAATCACAGCCCGGACAGTATCGAAATCGAACTACACCTCGATCCGGACAACATGGCCCACTCCACCGGTTTTTCGATACCGCTGTATGCGGGCGACAACCGGCTGTGGCGCCAGGGCATCGATGCCGCCGGGGAAATCGATGTTGCCATTATTGAAATCGACAGGCCGGCGCTGCCCCAAACGGCCGTGTACGCCGCGTTCACCCCAAAACATCTTTATGGACCCGATCATCAGATCGAAGTCGGCTCGCGCCTGCTGATCGTGGGTTTCCCGCTCGGCTTTCACGACACGCTGCACCACATGCCGGTGGCGCGCCGCGCGGTGATCTCGTCATCATTCGGGCTGCGCTTCCAGGGCATGGGTTATTTCCTCACCGATGCGCGCACCCACCGCGGCACCAGCGGCTCGCCCGTGGTCACCCGCGTCGCCGACAGTCCCGAACTGGGCGACCTGCCGTGGATGCTGCTCGGCGTGCATTCGGCGAGGCTCGATGTCGGCACGCGCGACCTCGCGCTCGACGAGGCGCTGGGGCTCAATATCGCCTGGTATGCCGACATCCTGATGACGCTGACCGAAGGCTGACGCCGGTCACGCCCGCAACGCCGCGGCCGTTCACGGCAGCGGCACAACGGTCATTCCCTGCGCGGGTCGGCTTGCGCCTTTGGCGTTACTTCCGCATCGATCGCGCCGGCGGATGCTGTTGCGGGCGCCACCGGCGGCGTCAATCCCATCGACACATAGACCTCGGTCAGCCGGTCGATGCCGATGTCGGCGGGCTTCACCCATTCCACCGGCACGTAGAGCAGTCCGCCACCGATCGGCACGGGCGCGGTCGGCACCAGCACCGCGAAATAAAGACGCCCGTCGATGGTGACCGGCTCGGAATTAGGCGCCAGCGCCAGCACGGCAACACCGTCGCCCCCGAAAAAACACCACACCGCGCTCATCGACCCGATGTCGCTGTTCTTCTTGTCCAGCAGTTCGACCACCCGCCGGGCAAAATCATAGAAGCCGCCGACCAGCGGAATCCGCCGCAGCGTCACATTGAGCAGCCGTAATACCGGCCCCTCCAGGCCCAGTCGCAGCAGCAGCCCCAGCAGATAGATCGCCACCATCAGCACCAGCGTGCCGATCAGGTAAGGCACGGGGGAATTTGCGTCTATCGAATAACCCAGCACCTGGAAGAATTTTCCGACCAGGCTGTCCGGACCGAAGAAATGATTGAGCACACCGATCAGCCAGCCCAGCACCGCCAGGGTCAGCGCCAGCGGCAGGAACACCACCAGGCCGGCAAGCCAGGTTGTTACAATGGAATCAAAGCCGCGTCTCAGCATATGGCGCACAATCTCCGGGTGCAGGGTTCTGCCCGCATACTCTAACCCATGATTGCGCCGAAACCCGCATCCTGTTTCAAGCTGCCGTCACATCTTCAAAGCGCAGGGAGGCTTCATGAAGAAACTGCTGTTGCTGTGCATCACACATGTCATCGCACTGGCCGCGGGTTTCGCTGCCGGGATTTACGCCCTGCCCATACTCACCGCGCCCGCGGCACCGTCAGCGGCTGACATCAAGTCCGCGGCCGGCGCCGCACAGTTCACCGGCCAGTTCCGCCGCGACCTCAAGGACAGCGACCTGTTGCATTGGGGCGAAGGCACGGTATCTCTGGGGCGCGACAGCATCACGCTGACGGGCAAGATCGCGCCGGGCCCGGACTACAAGTTGTACCTTTCGCCCGAATTCGTTGAAACCGAAGCGGACTTCGCGCGCCTGAAGCCGCGCATGACCCGGGTCGGCGATGTCAAAACCTTCGACAATTTCATCGTGCCGGTGCCGGCAGGCATAGACCTGGCCGCGTACAACACCGTGATCGTCTGGTGCGAATCGTTCGGCCAGTTCATCACCGCGGCCAAATACCGTTAGGACCGATGAACGCGTCCCCGCAGATGAATGACCCTGCCGCAGAAATACTCGGCTACTGGTTCGGCAGCGAGGCCGGTGACGCGGCCACGGCAAAAGCGCAGCGCAAGCTGTGGTGGTCCAAGGACGAGACCATTGACGCCGACATCCGCGCGCGTTTCGCCGACCGGGTGGCAGCGGCCGCCACCGGCGCCCATGACGACTGGGCCGCGACGCCGCGCGGCCGGCTCGCGCTGATCCTGCTGCTGGACCAGTTTCCGCGCAACATGTACCGCGATTCTCCGCAGGCCTTTGCCTGCGACCCGCTCGCCTGCAAGCTGGCGCTTGATGGCATTGCCGCCGGCGCCGACCAGTCATTGCGACCGATCGAGCGCGTCTTCTGTTACCTGCCGCTGGAGCACGCCGAATCGCTGGAACTGCAGGAACGCTGCGTCGAACTGTTCAAAACACTCCTCGCGGGCGTGCCCGCGCAGGACAAACCGGTGTTCTCAGGCTATCTGGATTACGCGCTGCGTCATCGTGAAATCATCCAGCGCTTCGGCAGGTTTCCCCACCGCAATCGCATCCTGGGTCGCGCGTCAACGCAGGAGGAAACCGTGTTCCTGAATCAGCCGGGCTCGGCATTCTGAGCAACCGGCACTAAGGCAGTTCTTCGACCTTGACCTGCACGCCGCGCCGGTCATCGACGCGGCCCGTGCTGCGGCCGAGCAGGACAGAGCGCTCGTCGTCGCGTGTCTCGCCAACGCCGCCGAGATCGATCCATTCGCCGAGCCGGCCCGACACCGTGGTCACGACGCGCTGCACGTTGACCGCACCGCGCCGCTGGTCGTCAAAGGTGTCGCGCGTCGGATCGATGTCCAGCGTCACGCGATCACCCTGCACCCGCGGCAGCACGTTAAAGCCCGTACTCGCCTCCCGGTAATCCGTGCTTTCCACCACGCGGTCGACGATCTGGCCGTTGACGACGCTGCGTACGACCTGGCGATTGCGCACCGGCCGCGATTCACCGACGCGGATAAAGGCGCTGCGGCCCTCGAGCACCTGCACCGTCTGCGCGGTGCTGTCGCGGCTGCTCTGGCGCGTATCGATCACCCGCGCGCGCAAACGGTCATCCCCCTCGCGCAAGACAACGTTGCCACCGCTGCGTCCGCCGCTACCCGGCACGGTGACCCGGGCATGGTCGTTGCCGATGCTGCCGGAAACCTCCGTCTCCTGGCGGTTGCGCTCCAGGTCGGCGCTCTGCCGCACGGTGATCAGCAACCGCTTCGGCATGGTGTCAATGCTTGCCAGCACGCCCTTGACCTGCGCCAGTTCGGCCGGCGTTGCACGGATGACCAGCTGGTTCTGGAAACTGCTGATGCTGGCGTCGCGTCCGAGCAGGGGCTGGACTACGGGCAGGACTTCCGCGGCCGTGCGATATTTGAGCGGGATGACCTCGACCGTGGATTGCGCCCAGGCGCCACCCGCCAGCACCCCGCACCACAGCAGGACCACGACACGTAAACGATGAATGAAATTAAGCCGCATAGGGGTTGTAACGGTCGGTCTGAGCCCCAAGTTTACCCCCGAGCCGGCGACGGGCAAGCGCCACCCGGGATCAGTATATTTTCCCTTTACAATCAATTTGTTAAAGATTATATTGCGCCATGGTACGAATCCGCCACATGCTCATTGCACTGGCCTTGCTGCCGTTGACTGCAATCGCCGACGAGCGCAGCCCGTTCGCGGCGCCGGACGCCACGCCGACCGTCAGCGAGAACGTCCTCGGCCAGGCGCAGGAAATCGTGTTGCGCGCATTGAGTTTTATCGGCGTGCGCTATAAATGGGGCGGCACCTCGCCCGACAGCGGTTTCGACTGCAGCGGCCTGATCCGTTATGTCTACAGTCAGGTGACCGGCCGGCCGTTCCCGTATAACTCGCAGGAAATGAGCCGCGTCGCCGATACCATCGATCGCACCGAACTGCAGCCCGGTGACCTGGTGTTTTTCAATACACTGCGTCGCCCCTATTCCCATGTCGGCATCTATCTCGGCGAATCGCGGTTTGTCCACGCTCCCAGTCGCGGCGGCCAGGTCGAGATCAGCGACATGGGCAATCGTTACTGGAAAGCCCGCTACAACGGCGCCCGCCGCCTGCCCCTCTGATCCAGCCCCTCCGCTGGACGAGACCGCATTCGCCGCAATCAGGCGCTGTGCTCCTGCCCGCAGTCAGCAACCATCCGCGAATCGACCGGCGCTTGCGCCGGATCAATATCGCGATCACCGCAATCCTTAACGTGTAATCTTGTCAGCAGTCTGTTATTGACAATGATTCTCATTATTGTTGCCAATGAGAATTGTTCTTGTTATTATTCGATCAACGCTGCAGATCAGCGCCAAGAGAACCATCAACCAATTGATTTAAAAGGATTTAAATGCGCCCCGCCCCTGTCATCGCCGTCCTGGTGGCCACCCTCAGTGCGCCGGCAGTCGCCCAGGAAAACCTGCTCAACCTGTATTCCTCGCGTCATTACCAGACCGACGAGGCGCTGTACGGCAATTTCACCAAGAAAACCGGCATCAAGCTGAACCGCATCGAAGCCGGTGATGATCCGCTGATCGAACGCATCAAGAATGAAGGCGCTTCCAGCCCTGCCGACATACTCATTACCGTCGATGCCGGCCGCCTGTGGCGCGCCGAACAGGCAGGCCTGTTCCAACCGATCGAGTCCAAAGTCCTGGCCGCACGCCTGCCTGACCACATGCGCACACCGAACAACCAGTGGTTCGGCTTTTCCACGCGCGCCCGCATCATCGTCTACAACAAGGCCGCGGTGAAAGCGGCCGACGTGCAGAATTACGAAGATCTGGCCGATCCGAAACTGAAGGGCAAGGTGTGCACGCGGTCCGGCAGCCACGTCTACAACCTGTCGCTGATGAGCGCGCTGATCACGCACTGGGGTGAAGCGCGCGCCGAACAATGGGCGCGCGGTATCGTCGCCAATTTTGCGCGTACGCCCAAGGGAGGCGACACCGACCAGATCCGCGCCGTGGCCGCCGGTGAATGCGGCGTCGCCATCAGCAACAGCTATTACTACGTGCGCCTGCTCGCCTCCGACAAACCCGAAGACCGCAAGGTCATTGAAAGCACCGGCATCGTCTGGCCCAATCAGAAAAGTTTCGGCACCCACATGAACGTGTCCGGCGCCGGCGTGGTCAAGAACGCCAGACATCGCGATGCTGCCATCAAGTATCTCGAATATCTGGCGAGCGACGAGGCGCAGAGCTATTTCGCCGAGGGCAACAACGAATGGCCGGTGGTCAAAAGCGCACCCTTGAACAACAAGGCGCTCGCGTCACTGGGCACGTTCAAGACCGACACCTTGAACATCAGCGCGCTGGGCAAGAACCAGCCCGTCGCGCAGAAGATTTTCGACCGCGTCGGCTACAAGTAGCCCTGTTCAGTCCGGGGTGCTGCTGCGCTCCGGGCGCAGCATCATCCGTGACAGCACGATCAACGGCAGCAGCCCCACCGCGACAATGGTGAGTGCTGCCGTTGACGCTTCAGCGAGCCGCTCGTCCGACGCGAGGTTGTAGGCCTGCACCGCCAGCGTGTCGAAATTGAACGGTCGCATGACGAATGTGGCCGGCAGTTCCTTCATCACGTCGACAAACACCAGCAGTCCCGCCGACAGCGCACTGCGCCACAGCAGCGGCGCGTGCACCCGCAGCAGCGTCGCCTCCGGGCCATAGCCCAGCGAGCGCGCGGCATCATCCATCGACGGCGTGATCTTGGCGAGGCCGGCATCCACGGCCTGCAGGGACACGGCAAAGAACCGCACCAGATAGGCATAGACCAGCGCGGCAATGCCGCCGGTGAGAATCAGGCCGGGCGCATAACCGCTCAGCGCCTCGATCCAGGACGCCAGCACATGATCCAGCCGCGTCACCGGAATCAGCACGCCGACGGCGATCACGGCGCCGGGCACGGCATAACCCAAGCCGGCAATTCGGTGCGCGATCCTTACCGGACGCGTCGGCGTCGCACGCACGGCATAACCCACGATCAGCGCCAGCAGCACCGCCAGGCCGGCGGTGACCACGGCCAGCGTCACCGTGTTGCCGGTCAGCGTCAGATACCGCGTGCCGAACTGGGCGTCGCCCGAAGTGATCGCCATCTGCGCCATGATGCCCGCCGGCAGCAGGAATCCGAACACCAGCGGCATCACGCAGAACAGCACGGCCACCGCCGCGCGCAGACCACGCAGATGATAAACATTGCGCAGGCGCTTGCGATGCGATGCCGAATGGAACGCCGCGCCACGGCGGCTCAGCCGTTCGATCAGCAGCACCAGAAACACGAAGCCCAGCAGGATCGCTGACAACTGCGCCGCCGCAACATGATCGCCCAGCGAAAACCAGGCGCGGAAAATACCCGTGGTGAACGTCTGCACGCCGAAGTAGGAGACGGTGCCGTAATCGGCCAATGCCTCCATCAGTGCGAGCGCGGTACCGGCGACGATGCCCGGACGCGCCAGCGGCAACGCCACGCGGCGGAACGTGCGCCAGGGGCCGAAGCCGGAAACGCGCGCGACCTCGAGCATGCTGTCGGACTGTTCGAGAAACGCGGCCCGCGCCAGCAGATAGACATACGGATACAGCACCAGCGACAGCATGACGACCGCACCGCCCAGCGACCGCACGTCGGGAAACCAGTAATCCTGCGCCCCCCAACCGGTGAGCTCGCGGATCGCGCTCTGCACCGGGCCCGCGAACTGCAGCAGATCGGTATAGGCATACGCCATCACATAGGCGGGCACGGCCATCGGCAACAGCAATGACCATTCAAAGAGACGGCGCCCGGGAAAACGGCACATGGTCGTCAGCCATGCGGTGGTCACGCCGCCGACGATGACCCCAAAAGCCACGCCGTGCATCAGCAGCAGCGAATTGACCACGTAATCCGCGAGCACCGTGCTGGCGAGATGCCGCCAGGTGTCGGTCGCGGGCGCCAGCAGATTGAGCAGCACGACCACCACGGGCAGCGCCAGCACGGCGGCCAGCGCCACGGCAAATACGGTCAGCAGCCGCGGCAGTCGGGCACGCGCCGAGGCGGCATGGCTAGCAACGGGTGGCGGAAGCGTGGCAGTGGTCACTGGGACTCGGCTGGTCGGTCGCCGCCACAGGCCGTCGCGGGCGGCATACCGCGTACCTGGGGCTTGCTTAAGTTACGGAAATTTCTAGGAAAATCATTCTAACAAGAATCATTATCAACGGCAAAAACGCTATAATTTCCGCATGCCCGCACGCCTGGATTTCAGCAACGTCAGTCACGCTTACGCGCGCACGCCGGTGCTGCAAGGCGTCAGTTTTTCCGTCGAACCGGGCATGATCGCCTGCCTGCTGGGCGCCAGCGGCTGCGGCAAGACCACGGTGTTGCGGTGCATTGCCGGTTTCGAACCCATTCTCAGCGGCACCGTTGCCCTCGATGGCGTCATCATGAGTTCGAAGAACCTGTCCGTGCCGCCGGAAAAACGCCGCATCGGCGTGGTGTTTCAGGATTATGCGTTGTTCCCGCACCTGACCGTGACCGGCAATATCGCCTTCGGCCTGCATGCATCACCGCCGGCGCAACGCCAGACCCGCGTGCAGGAACTGCTCGAAATCGTCGGTCTCGGCAGTCTCGGCGGAAAATATCCGCAGGAACTCTCGGGCGGACAACAGCAGCGCGTGGCACTGGCACGCGCACTGGCGCCGCGCCCCCAGCTGCTGCTGCTGGACGAGCCCTTCTCCAACCTCGATGTCGAGATGCGCGAACGCCTCAGCCTCGAAGTGCGCGACATCCTCAAGCGCGAACACATCACCGCGGTCCTGGTCACGCACGACCAGCACGAAGCGTTCAACATCGCAGACATGATCGGCATCATGAAAGACGGCCGCATCGAGCAGTGGGACACGCCGTACCGGCTGTATCACGAACCGCTGACGCGTTATGCCGCTGATTTCATCGGCCAGGGCACGTTCCTGCCGGGCAGGGTGCTCGCCAACGGCCGGATCGAAGTTGAACTGGGCGAGTTCACGCCGGACGCTGCACCGCAGTGGCCCGCGGGAACCGCGGTCGATGTACTGCTGCGGCCCGACGACGTGCTGCATGATGATGCCAGCCCGCTGCAGGCGACGGTGCTGCACCGGGCGTTTCGCGGCGCAGAGTTTCTCTACACGCTGCAGCTCAAGCAGGGCGGCCAGGTGTTTTCACTGGTGCCCAGCCACCACAACCACGCCATCGGCGAAAAAATCGGCATCCGCCTGGAACTCGACCACCTGGTCGCGTTCGCGCGCGATCCTGCTGCGCCCGACGCCGTCATCGCTGCGCCGTCGCGCGCTGCCGCTCCCGACGCAGCGTCGTTGCCAGCTCGTTGACCACCATCGCGTAGTTCACGCTGCGGTTATAGCGCGTGATCACGTAAAAGTTGTTCAGCGCCAGCCAGTAGCGCATGCCCGTTTCGCTCTCCACCGCAATCAGCGCTGCCGCCAGTTCATCATCAACGGGGATTTGCGGCACGACGCCGCGCTTCCTGAATTCGGCAATGGTCGTGTGCGGCGCAATGCCTGCGGAGAGCATGGCATCAAGCGTGGTGTCACCGACATCCGCCGGCACCACCACCACCGCGCCATCCTGCCAGCCGAAATGCCGGTAATAGCTGGCGACGCTGCCCACGGCGTCGGCAACGCTGCGCAGATCGCGGCTGCCGTCCCCGTCGAAGTCCACGGCGTATTTGCGGTAGCTGCTGGGAATGAACTGCGGGATGCCGATGGCACCGGCAATGGATCCCTTGATTGTATCCAGACCCCATCCCATCTCGCGCGCCAGCAACAGGAACTGTTCCAGTTCGCCGCGGAAAAATTCCGCCCGCCGCGGATAACCGAAAGCCAGCGTGGTCAATGCATCGAGCACCCTGACGCTGCCCATGTGGCGTCCGAACAGGGTTTCGACGCCGATGGTGGCCACAATGATTTCCGGCGCCACGCCGTATTCGGCCGCAGCCCGCTCGATCAACGCGGCGTGGGTTGCCCAGAATTTGAGGCCGCCGTCGATGCGTGCGCTCGTGATGAATCGCGCACGGAATATGTGCCACGGCAGCGAGGTGGACGGTGCATCCATCGCGCGAATGATCGAATCGACGAAGCGGGTGCCGCGGAATGCGCTTTCCAGCGGCGCACGCTCGAAACCGTGGCGCTCGACCATCTCCTGCACAAAGGCACTCGCCGCTGCCGACAGCGGCTTACCGGGTGCGGTGGCGTGAGCATGTGCATGGGCCACCCCCAGCAGCAATGCCGGTATGATCACACGCCCTATTGCCCGCAGAATCTGGCACATCTTTGAATTTCCCGGCGCACGCATGCACGCATGAACACGCGCGAACATCGCGCGCTCAGGCGGAGATTACCAATTAAGGCGCTACCTGCGCCACTGCAAGCGGCGCAGGTATTACGCAATGACCGCGGACCGTCGCGGTCGCGACCGGGTGATGCCGGTGCAGTACTAGGCGCGGCGCTCGCCGTCGACAGCCGGTACCGGCGCGAGATTGGGATAAGGGTCGACCACAGTGCCTTTGCCCACGTTGTGCACTGACAGCAAAGTGCGTCCGATCGCCAGCCACTGCTCGCGCGCCGCGGGCGACATGGTTTCGTAGATCTTGATCAGGCCGACAACATCGCCTTCGCCCAGATCGATCTGCGCGGGCGCGGTGTCACCCACGGCGAGCCAGCGCGCGCGTACCTGCAGCGCATCGGCCACCTTGTACAGGTTTTCGTGGGTCATGTTCTTGGTATCGCCATTGATCCAGCGGTGTACTGTCTGCCGCGGCAGGCCGATCCTGCGACCGAGTTCAGCCACGGATTTCATGCCACAGGCCGTCATCGCCGTGCGGATGCGCACGGCAATGCAATTGTTGGGATCGCCCGCTTCCGCCTTGATTCGCCCTCTGCCCATGATGATCTCCCATCGGTAAGTTTGTCACTGCACAGTGACACCTTAATGCGCATGACTTACGACAGGCTTACAGGCCAGGCCGGCTTTTTTGACTGCGCAATCCCCACAGAAAAAAATAAATATTTACAAACAATGATTTATGTCATTTTTCAGGGTGCAATCACGGGGCCGTAACACCCCCCTACCGCATCCGCAGCACTACCGCGACCCACGCCCATTGCGCAAGCCGGCGGATGCCGGCTTAAACTCGCCCTGCCCGCCACCATCGTCCAAGGACCTCGAATGAGCGCATACCCCAATCACACCAAGGAACAGCTCGCCGCCGGCAAGATCGCCATCGGCATGGGGCTGCGCCTTGCCCGCACTGTTGACATCGCCACCATCGCCAAGACCTGCGGCTACGACTGGCTGTTCATCGACATGGAACACAACTCCATGGACGTGGACACCGCGGCGCAGATTGCGATGGCCGCATTACCGGTGGGCGTCACGCCGATCGTGCGCGTGCCCGGCAAGGAACATCATCATGCCTCACGGCTGCTCGACGCCGGCGCGCAGGGCATCGTCGTGCCGCATGTGGATTCCGTGGAAGAAGCCGAGCGTGCCGTCGCGTACTGCAAATATCCGCCGCTCGGCCATCGCTCGGTCATGGGCGTGCTGCCGCAATTCGGCTATCGCGCGATGCCGGTCGCCGAATCAACACCGCTGGCCAATGCACAGACCATGGTCATCGTCATGCTGGAAACGCCCGAGGCCATCGCCAAAGCCGATGCCATCGCCGCGGTGCCCGGCATCGACTCGCTGCTGATCGGCACCAACGACCTGTGCGCCGAAATGGGCATCCCCGGCCAGTTCACCGATGCGCGCGTTGAAGACGCCTACCGCAAGGTCATTGCCGCCTGCCGCAAACACAACATTCATCCCGGCATGGGCGGCGTCTATGATCCGAAACTGCTCGAAAAATACATCGCCATGGGCATGCGCTTTGTCCTCAGCGGCGGCGACATGGGCTTCCTGATGGCGGGTGCGAGCGAGCGGGCGAAGTTTCTGCGCGGCCTGAAGATCTGACCGCCCAATCCGCCACGTCCGCGAAGCACAACCCGAAACCACCTCGAGTCAGGAATCTCTACACATGGTCCGCATCGTCGACGTCAGGGAAGTCACCAAGCCGATTGCCTCGCCGATCCGCAACGCCTATATCGATTTCACCAAAATGACCACCAGCCTGGTCGCCGTGGTCACCGATGTCAAAGTCGATGGCCGCACCGTGGTCGGTTACGGTTTCAACTCCAACGGCCGCTACGGCCAGGGCGGCCTGATCCGCGAACGCTTCGCGCCGCGCCTGCTCGAAGCCGATCCGCAGCGCCTGATGAACGAAGCCGGCGACAACATCGATCCGCACCGCGCCTGGGGCGCGATGATGCAGAACGAAAAACCCGGCGGCCACGGCGAGCGCTCCGTTGCCGTCGGCACGCTGGACATGGCGATCTGGGATGCCGTCGCCAAGATCGCGCGCCAGCCATTGTTCCGCCTGCTCGCCGAACGCCACGGCGTCACCGCCAATCCGGAAGTGTTCGTCTACGCCGCCGGCGGTTATTACTACCCCGGCAAGGACCTGCAGGCGCTGTGCAATGAAATGCGCGGCTACATGAATCGCGGCTACAGCGTGGTGAAAATGAAAATCGGCGGTGCGAGCATCGACGATGACCGCACGCGCATCGAAGCCGTGCTCTCTGAAATCGGCAAGGATGCGCAGCTTGCCGTGGATGCCAACGGCCGTTTCGACCTCGAAACCGCAATCGCCTACGCGAAAATGCTGCGCGACTATCCGCTGTTCTGGTACGAGGAGGCCGGCGATCCGCTGGATTACGCACTGCAGGCCGCGCTGGCCGAGTTTTATCCGGGCCCGATGGCCACCGGCGAAAACCTGTTCAGCCACCAGGATGCGCGTAACCTGCTGCGCTACGGCGGCATGCGCCCCGACCGCGACTGGCTGCAGTTCGACTGCGCACTGTCCTACGGCTTGTGCGAATACGAACGCACATTGCGCGAACTCAAGATCGCCGGCTGGTCGCCGTCACGCTGCATCCCGCACGGCGGACACCAGATGTCGCTGAACATCGCTGCCGGACTCGGCCTAGGCGGTAATGAGAGTTACCCCGACCTGTTCCAGCCCTACGGCGGATTCCCCGACGGCGTCAAAGTCGAGAACAGCATCATCACCATGCCGGAACTGCCGGGCATCGGCTTCGAGGGCAAATCCGACCTGATCAAGGTGATGCGCGAACTCGCGCAGTGATCGCAGCGGCGAGGCGCGCTCAGCCGTGGCCGATGCGGCCGGCATCGCGCTCGCAATGCGCACCGGCGGCCAGCGCCGCCGCGCTCAGACTGGAAGCCAGATCGCAACCCGTCGCATAGGGCGCGTGCAGCATCGCCGTGCGCACGGCCAGCGCCATCGCGAGTGCCTGCATCACGTCACCATTCGCAGTGTCACCGAGCACCCGCAACTCGCGGTCGAGCACGCCGAGCACCGAGGTCAGTAGCTGCGACACGCGCACCGGCGACTGCGTCTCCTCGTGCAGTGGGAATTCGAAGCGGATTCTCTCGCCGGTACCTGTGGTCACTTCATAGGGCAGTTGTCGTGCCATGTTCAGATCCTTTGCGATTTGATACGAATGATGCACGTCTCGCCACACGCAGGCCTCATTGTCAAACCACCGTGCCGATATGGAATAATAACCGGCACCGAATCAAATCCGCCGTCACGGCAACATCGCGTTACGTGCAGCGGAGCATTCTTATGCCAATCAAACAATTCAGCGGCCAATGGACTGCAGACGAAGATCGTTTGCTGTTCCGGTTCAACACGGCGGACGGTCGCGAATTCCGTTTCTGGCTCACCCGCCACATCACCAAGGCCCTCATCGAGGGCAGCCAGCGCGTGGTCACCGCGGTGCTCGCGAAAAAATTTACACGGGAGACCGCAGAGGCCATCCAGGAATTCCAGCAGCAGACCGCGATGCAGACGACGCAGTTCAATGA
>JBFKCU010000022.1:0-16148 GCA_041620115.1 Burkholderiales bacterium
GGCCTGGAAAATCGGCTCGGCCTGGAGGGCGCAGGCAGCGGCGCAACGGGAAGAAGAAGAGCGCCAGCGCCTCGCCGAAGAACATATCGAACGTAAACGGCAATTCATTGACGACCGCGACATTGCGGCAGAAGTCACCGATCCGAAACTCGCCGAAACCATACGCCGCGAACTGGAAAGACAGCGCCGCAGGAAGTTGCGCAAGCCGGACGGCGACGAGGAATAATCCGCGGCAGTCTCAGGCCGGCGTCAACGCCAACCGGCGATGTTCCATGCAGCGCCCGCAGTTCCCGGGATCACCAGCCCGCTCGGCTACGGCGCACCCCGGACACTGCTGATCGCCGCGTCGATTGCACGCGCCAGCTTGGCAACGATCTCGTCCAGATGGGATTCGGTAACGATGAACGGCGGCGCCAGCAGCACATGGTCACCATTGCGACCATCCGCAGCGCCACCCATCGGATAACACAGCAGTCCTTCAGCCATCGCCGCAGCCTTGACCCGTGCATGGAGGCCGCGCGCCGCGTCAAACGGCATCCGGTTCGCGCGATCGGCAACCAGCTCCACACCCCAGAACAGCCCCCGCCCGCGCACGTCGCCGACATGCGGGTGATCGGCAAAGCGCTGCCGCAGACTCTCGCCGAAATAGGTGCCACGTGCGCGCACCTGCCCCAGCAGGCCACGTTCGCGAATCGCCCGCTGCACCGCGAGTGCACCGGCACAAGCGGTGGCGTGGCCGATATAGGTATGCGAATGCGCAAAAGCGCCGCTGCCCGCCTCCACCGCCCCGACGATCCGGTCGCTGCACAGCGTCGCGCCGATCGGCTGATAGCCGGCACCCAGGCCCTTGGCAATGCAGGCGATGTCGGGGATCACGCCTTCCTGCTCGCAGGCCCACAAAGTGCCGGTGCGACCCATGCCGCACATCACTTCATCGAGGATCAGCAATATGCCGTGGCGATCACAGATATCGCGAACCAGCCGCAAGTATTCCGGTACCGGTGGCGCGGCGCCCAGCGTCGCGCCCGAAACCGTTTCGGCAATAAAAGCAAAAACGCGCTGTGGTCCCAGTCGCTGGACTTCCGCTTCGAGTTCGGCCGCAAGACGCCGCGCGTAACCCTCCTGCGTTTCATCGGCGCCGCGGTCACGATACTCATAACAGGGCGACACGTGGCTGACCGGGGCCAGCAGCGGCTCGAAGCCGCGGCGGTTGACTGCACGTCCGCCGGCCGCCAGTGCGCCCAGCGTGCTGCCGTGGTAACTCTGCCGCCGTGCAATCAGGAATTCGCGGTCGGCCTGCCCCGACTCCACAGCGTACTGGCGGGCGAACTTGATCGCCGCCTCCACTGCCTCGGACCCGCCCGAACAGAAATAGACATGATTCAGCCCCGCCGGTGCATGCTCAACGAGATCGTCGGCCAGCTGTTCAGCCGGTTCGGTGGTAAAAAACGAAGTGTGCGCATAAGGCAGCCGGTCGAGTTGCGCCTTGATCGCATCAATCACCTCGTGATCACTGTGCCCCAGGCAGGACACGGCGGCACCGCTGGAAGCGTCGATATAACGCCTGCCCGCATGGTCGATCAGATAGGGGCCGTCGCCGGCGACGGCCTGCGGATAATCATTGGTGAGGTTGCGGTGGATGATGCGTGACACCGGGACTCCTTATGGCGGGTTGGTCACAAACAGTGTTCAGGGCAATTTCGCGGCCTGCCGCGCCGTGCCCGTCAGTTGCAGCGCATGCATGCCGAGCCCGTGCCGGTCAACAATGTAAATATAACCGCGGTCATCGACCTCGACATTGTTCGTGGTGACCGTGCGCCCACCGCCCGCCGGCACGTAATAGGCCACCTCGCGCGGCCGGTACGGGTCGCGGATGTCCAGCGCCCGCACGCCCGCATTGAAATGCGCGATGAACATGATCCGGCCGTAGTAGACCGGCGTGAAATTCTCATGTGACGAGTGTGCACCGATGCGGCCGGGGCGCGCGCAGAAATTGCCGGGCTTCGGGTCGAAAGCCCAGGTCGATGCCACCGTCGGCCTGGCCTCGTCAGTGACGTCAATGATCCACACTTTCTGCTGGGTGCCGCCGCAACCCTCGGCCAGCGCCTCGTTGGTCACCACAACGAAATCGCGTTTGACCCTGCGCCCGTCTGCCGCCGCAACCTCCATGCCGGTCACCGGAAACGCAGTATGTGCGCCGTAGTCCGGATCGAGATCGAAACGCCCTTTCTGCGGCTGCAACAGATTGGCACGGGTGGGGGCGCCCGCGCCCGTCAACAGCTGGTCGCGATCAACAATCTGCAGCACGCCGCCGCTGGAGGTGCCATGGCCGAAGTACACGCGATTGCCGGAGGTTCCGGTCGAAATGGGGCCGTGCAGCCCCGTAGGCACGCCGCCCTTCGCACCCGGTTCCTGCCCCGGCAGGCCGAAATTACGGATAAACACCGGTTGCTGCGGATTGCCCAGATCAAAAACCTGCGTCATGCGCGATGTGCGCCAGCCCGGCACGCCGGAGACGAGGTACGCGATGCCGGTATCGCATTCCCACCAGTTCTTGTGCGTGCCATGCAGGTTATCAACAACCACGGCAACACGTTGCGGCGGCCCCGGCAGTGTCACGTCCCACACTTCGTGCGCCGAGTGTCCGCGCGTACGCAACAGGTAGGTGCGGTCACGCGGGGCGCGCGGCAGATCGCGACCGCTGCACACGCGCACCATTTGCGCGCCAGCGCCGGATTCGACGGGGATATGGTGCAACAGCACCGGCCTGGCCGGATCGGTGACGTCAATCTGCGAGGTGCCGTTTCCCTCTTGCACGCCCGTCAGCGGATTGAGCGCACTGCCGCCGTGATGTCCGATATAGGCAATCCAGCGTCCATTTTGCGCGTGGATGACCGGCTGATAGGCACCGCGGCCCTGCAGATCATGAAAACCGACAAGCGCCATGTCATGCGACTCGGCACCGCGCGGTGACGCGGCATTTGCCGTGACGACCAGCAGCAGCGCGACCAGTGCGGCAGCCCCGCGCATGCCGGCAAGCGCGGTCAGCATGCGGGCGTGACCTGCTTCCAGTAGCTGTCCTTGGAGGCAATGAGGCCGTCGCGCAGGGTGTAGATGTCGCAGCCGCGCAGGTCTACGGCCGCGTTGTCGGCACGCCGTGTCGCGGTCATGCGAAAAGTGCCGACCACCAACTCCCCTGCAGCAACGACCTGCGCCTCAGAGAAACGCACATCGGCCAGTTCCTGCCCGCGTTCATTCAACGCCGCGCGCAGCGCATCCCGGCCTTCGACGATGCGGCCATGCGGCGCGTCGGGGCCACGTGCCATGATCCAGCGGAAATCCGGGGTAACGCAAGCGGCAATGGCATCGATGTCGCCGGCATTGAACGCCTTGCCGAAACGCCGGAACAGCGCCTGCAGCTCCGGCGAGAGCACACCGCTCATGCCGCAGCTGCACCGCAGGCGGCACGGATCTGCTCCGGCAGCGGCACGGATTTCTTGGCCTGCATGTCGTACCACACCAGCGTCGCGTAACCCTCGCCGCACACCGCATCAGCCTCGACATGCTTCAGCGTGTAATGCGTCTGCACGCTGCTGCGCCCCAGCCGTCCGATCGACAACGCGACTTCAACACTGGCCGGGTAATCGAGCGAGCGCGTGTAATGACAGGCCGCATTGAGCAGCACGATCACCGGATGCGGCGGCGTCGTAGGCAGGCCCATGCCGGAGACCCAGCGCATGCGGGTTTCCTCCATGAAGCGGAAAAACCCCGTGTTGTTGACATGGCCTTCGGCGTCCATGTCGCCCCAGCGCACCGGTATCACCGTGGTGTATACCGGCGCACCGGGCGGGGTGTCATCCTGAACGACGCGGATCATGCAGAGGCAAACAACCGCAGTTAAACGACATTCCGTTTATGCAAGTCGGCGATATCGCCGTCCCGGTAGCCGAGTTCGCGCAGGATCTCGTCGGTATGCGCACCGCAGTCGGGCGTGGCGCTACGGATTTCATGCGGCGTGCGCGACAGCCGCACCGGCTGGTTGACCACCGCAACATCGCCCACGCCGGGTATGTGCAGCGGCGCCGCCATCTGGTTGTACTGCACCTGCGGATCGGCGAACACTTCGTCCATCTTGTAAATCGGGCCGCCGGCGACACCGCATTCCTCGAAACGCGCAGTCCAGTAGGCCTTGTCCTTCTTGATCATCAGGGCCTGCAGTTCCTTGTTCAGCGCGGCGCGGCTCTTCGATCGGGCAGCGCGGTCCTTGTATTCGGGTTTCTCGTTGAGTCCGTCGGCACCGAGCGCCTTGCACAGGCGCGCGAACATCTCGTTGTCGCCGGCGGCGATGTTCATGTAACCGTCGGAGGTCTGGAACACGCCCGTCGGAATCGACGTCGGATGGTCGTTGCCCGCCTGTTCCGGCACTTCGTGCTCGACCGTCCAGCGCGCCGCCTGGAAATCAGTCAGCGCGATCATCGCGTTGAGCAGCGACACCTCGACCCACTGGCCTTCGCCCGATTCCTCGCGCTCAAGCAGCGCGGTCATGATGCCCAGCGCGCAGTAGAGGCCCGATGCCGAATCCGATACCGCGCAACCGGCGCGCATCGGACCACGTCCCGGCTCACCGGTGATCGCCATCAGCCCGCCCATGCCCTGGGTGACCTGGTCGAACCCCGGACGCTTGACATAGGGGCCGCTCTGGCCGAAGCCTGAAATGCTGGCGAGAATGATTTTCTTGTTGACCTTCTTCAGCGACTCGTAATCGATACCCAGCCGGTTCTTGACATCGGGCCGGTAGTTCTCGACCACCACGTCCGATTTCTCGACCAGCTGTTTGAAAATTTTCAGGCCGTCCGGGTCCTTCAGGTTCAGCGTGAAGCCGCGCTTGTTGCGGTGCAGGTTCTGGAAATCCGCGCCGGTGCGCTTGCCGCCCCAGCCATCAGACAGGTTCAGCCCCGGCGGTGTTTCGATCTTGATCACGTCCGCACCCCAGTCCCCCAACTGGCGTACAGCGGTCGGGCCGGAACGCACCCGCGTGAGGTCGATTACGCGGAAACGGGCCAACGGGCCCTGGCGTTTTTTGGTCGCATTCATCGTCTGTTCTCTCTCAAAAACTCTATAGGCAATTGCAGGCAACTATAGACAAGTCATTAAATTCACGCCGTTTTCCCGCGATGGCGCAGAAACGGCGTTGCGCATCAATCCAGCCTGCGAGTTTCGCACAAAACGCCCCTTATACGCTGTAGCCCCCACGGCGTGAGATAGAATCAGGCCATGAACGCTCCGGTGCAGCCCGTACCCGTGGATTTCGAACGCCAGCGTGCAGTCAGTGTTGCGCTGCGCGCTTTCATGCCCGAGGACAGTGTGCTGTTCGAGCGCGAGGACGTCACCCCCTACGAATGCGACGGCCTGTCGGCCTACCGGCAGGTGCCCATGGTCGTGGCTTTGCCCGAGAACGAGCAGCAGGTCTGCGAAATCCTCGAAACCTGCCACGCCATGCGCGTGCCGGTGGTGGCACGCGGCGCCGGCACGGGCCTCTCCGGCGGCGCACTGCCCCTGGGCAATGGCGTGCTGCTGTCCCTGGCCAAACTGATGAAGATCATCGAGGTCGATCCGGTTGCGCGCACCGCACGCGTGCAGCCGGGCGTGCGCAACCTCGCCATCTCCGAGGCCGCCGCACCGCACGGCCTGTATTACGCGCCCGATCCATCGAGCCAGATCGCCTGTTCCATTGGCGGCAACATTGCCGAGAATTCGGGCGGCGTGCACTGCCTCAAGTACGGGCTCACCGTGCACAACATCCTGAAGCTCCGTGTCGCCACCATCGAGGGTGAAATGGTTGAAATCGGCGGCGGCGGGCTGGATGCCGCGGGGTATGACCTGCTCGCGCTGATGACCGGCTCCGAAGGCCTGCTCGGCGTGGTCACCGAAATCACCGTGAAACTGCTGCCGCGCCCGGAATCGGCACAGGTCGTGCTGGCGGCCTTCGACGATATCAGCGCCGCCGGCCAAGCCGTGGCCAACGTCATCGCCGCCGGCATCA
This sequence comes from Burkholderiales bacterium, assembly GCA_041620115.1. GTDB lineage: Bacteria > Pseudomonadota > Gammaproteobacteria > Burkholderiales > SG8-41. Next base: position 6,044 of record JBFKCU010000022.1, read on the forward strand.
TCCCGGCCGGCATGGAACTGATGGACCAGCCCGCCACCATGGCGGTGGAGCCCTTCGTCAATGCCGGATACCCCACCGACGCCGCCGGCATCCTGCTGTGTGAATCCGACGGCACCCATGAGGAAGTGCAGGACGAGATCCGTCGCATTGAAGACATCATGAACAGCAGCGGCGCACACATCGTGCGCACCTCGCAGGACGAGGCCGAACGGCTCAAGCTGTGGGCCGGGCGCAAGGCGGCCTTCCCCGCAGTGGGCCGGCTCTCACCCGATTACTATTGCATGGACGGCACCATACCGCGGAAGCGCATTGCCGAAGTGCTGCGCGGCATTGCCGCGATGGAGAAAAAATACGACCTGCGCTGCGCCAACGTATTCCACGCCGGCGACGGCAATCTGCATCCGCTGATCCTGTATGACGCCAACGATGCTGACCAGTTGCAGCGCACCGAGGCTTTCGGCGCTGAAATCCTGAAGCTGTGCATTGACGTCGGCGGCACCATCACCGGCGAGCACGGCGTCGGCATCGAGAAAATCGATTCGATGTGCATACAGTTCAAGTCCGCAGAACTCGAGACTTTCCACGCGCTGAAACACGCGTTTGACGAGCACGGCCTGCTCAATCCGGGCAAGGCCGTGCCGTCGTTGCACCGTTGCGCCGAGTTCGGCCGCATGCACGTGCATGCGGGCGAGGAAAAATTCCCCGGGATACCGCGGTTCTAGGCCCCATGCCTGATCCGGTCCAGCAATACGCGGAGTCCATCCGCGCCGCCGCCGACGCCGGAATGGCGCTGCGCATCCGCGGCGGCGGCAGCAAGGATTTCTACGGCAATGCCACTGCCGGTGAAGCGCTCGACGTCTCCGGCTATGCGGGCATCATCGACTACGAACCCACGGAGCTGGTCATCACCGCGCGCGCCGGCACGCCGCTTGCCGAAATCGAGGCGACCATGCGCGACCAGGGCCAGATGCTCGGCTTCGAACCGCCGCATTTCGGCAGCAGCGCCACGCTCGGCGGCTGCATCGCCGCCGGATTGTCCGGCCCGCGCCGCCCGTATGCAGGATCGGTGCGCGATTTCGTCCTCGGGCTGCGCATTCTCGACGGCCGCGGCACCGACCTCCGGTTCGGCGGCCAGGTCATGAAGAATGTCGCCGGTTACGATGTATCCCGCCTGATGACAGGTTCGCTGGGTACTCTGGGCGTCATCCTCGAAGTGTCACTGAAGGCGCTGCCGCTGCCGCCGGCCGAGATCACCCTCTGTCGCAACCAGACCAAGGAAGAAGCGATCGCGCTGATGAACGAGTGGGCCGGCAAACCGCTGCCGATCACCGGCACCTGCCATGTCGAAAAACGCCTGTACGTGCGCCTTGCCGGTGCGGCATCCGCGGTCAAGGCGGCCGCAGGCAAACTCGGCGGCGAGACCATTGAAAACGCCGCCGAGTTCTGGCGCGACATCCGCGACCAGCGCGACGTGTTTTTCTCCGGCGATCTGCCGCTGTGGCGGCTATCGCTCAAATCGACGACACCGCACCTCGCCGACCTGCCCGGCATGCAATTGCATGAATGGGGCGGCGCGCTGCGCTGGCTCAAATCCGATGCCGACGCCAAAACCATACGCAAGGCCGCGCGCAGCGGCGATGGTCATGCCACACTGTTCCGCCGCGGCAAGAGCACCGATGCCGCCGGCGACACCTTTCATCCGCTGCCGCAGCAGATGATGCAGTTGCATCGCCGGATCAAGCAGGCGATGGATCCGGCGGGCATACTCAATCCCGGCCGCATGTATACCGGCATATAGGCAGCGCATGCAGACCAAACTGGCCGATTTCGTCAAGGACACGCCGCAGGGCCGGGAGGCGGAGGCCATCCTGCGCAAATGCGTGCACTGCGGTTTCTGCACGGCCACCTGCCCGACCTATCAGCTGCTCGGCGATGAACTCGACGGCCCGCGCGGCCGCATCTATCTGATGAAGCAGGTGCTGGAGGGCGAGCCGGCGACCGCAAAAACGCAACTGCACCTCGACCGCTGCCTCACCTGCCGCGCCTGCGAAACCACCTGCCCCTCGGGCGTGCACTACAGCCGCCTGCTCGACATCGGCCGCGCCATCGTTGCCGAACAGGTGCCGCGCACCGGTCTCGCCAGAATGCAGCGCCAGGCGCTGGCGGCAGTGCTGCCGCGCCCGGCGCTGTTCAATCCGCTGCTGGCGGCGGGACGGATCGCCCGCACGGTGCTGCCAAAAGTACTCGACGACATCGTGCCGGAGCCACCGCCGCGCGCACGCCCCTGGCCCCTCGGCGGCCATGAACGCCGCATGCTGGTGCTCGACGGCTGCGTGCAGCCGGCACTGTCGCCCGCGACCAATGCCGCCGCTGCGCGCGTGCTCGACAAGCTCGGCATCACGCTGGTACGCGCGCCCAACGCCGGCTGCTGCGGCGCGGTGACCTTCCATCTCGACCAGCATGAACAGGCGCTCAATGCGATGCGCCACAATATCGATGCGTGGTGGCCGCACATCGAACAGGGTGCGGAAGCGCTGATCTTCACCGCCAGCGGTTGCGGTGTGATGATCACCGACTACGGCCACCAGCTCGCGCACGACCCCGCGTACGCGGAACGCGCGAAGCACATATCGGCCATGGCCGGCGATTTAAGCGGCGTAATCGAGAAACTCAAGGACCAGTTAAAACCGCTGCTGGCAGAACACATGCCGCGCGGAAAGTTTGTGTTTCACCCGCCCTGCACGCTGCAGCACGGGCTGAAGCTGAAAGGCCGCGTCGAGGCGCTGCTGACGGAACTGGGCTTTGACCTGGCTCCCGTCACCGACGCCCATCTATGCTGCGGTTCGGCCGGCACCTACGCCATCCTGCAGCCAAAGATCTCGTCACAGCTCAAACAGAACAAGATCAAGGCGCTCACCGCGCACGCCCCCGCGCAGATCCTCACCGCCAACATCGGTTGCCAGAGCCACCTGCAAGCCGCAACCAAATTACCGGTGCGGCACTGGATCGAAGCCGTCGACGACCTGTTGAGCGCTTAGCCGGCCCGTCAACCGCCGAAAAAAACACTTGTACTTTTTCTGACACCGGCGTACGCTCCCCCGCGACAGGCGGAGCTGCGCGTCGCAATCGGTCATGCCGGAACACATCCTGCCGGCACTTGTACTTTTTGTGACAAGAGCGTACCCTCCGCTGCAATTCACCGGCAAAGGAGCACGCCATGGTCGCAGTTGCATCGGTTACCGCGTACGATCTGGCTGCAAACTCTGCAGCGAAACGCGCACGCGCCGGCCAGCCGCTGCGCCGTATCGGCAACGTGCCGGTGTACGAGCAGGAGTTCTGGACCAGCCGCCAGCGCCAGGCCAATCCGCTGCACGAAGTGTCCTATCGCGGCTGCTTCAAGCCGCAGCTCCCCGCCTATTTCATCGACCGGCTGAGCAAGCCGGGCGACATCATTTACGACCCTTTCAGCGGCCGCGGCACCACCGCCGTGGAAGCCGCGCTGCTCGGCCGCCACGTGATCGCCAACGATGTCAATCCGCTGTCGGCGATGCTGACGCGACCGCGGCTCGAAGTGCCGCTGATCGCCAGCATCGACGTGCGCCTGCGTGCCATCAAACTGTCGGCAAAACGCAAGAACGACATCGACCTGTCGATGTTCTACCATCCGGATACCGAGCGCGAACTGCTCAACCTGAGCGCCTACCTCGCCGAGCGCCGTGACAGCGGTACGGAAGACGACGCCGACCGCTGGATCCGCATGGTCGCCACGAACAGGCTGACCGGCCACTCGGCGGGATTCTTCTCCGCCTATACGCTGCCGCCCAATCAGGCCGTATCACCCGAAAGCCAGATCAGGATCAATGAAAAAACCGGAAAGCAGCCGGAGTACCGCGATGTCCGGGCATTGATCCTGCGCAAGTCCATGCAGTTGCAGAGCGACATCAATGCCGCGGCACGCTGGCGCCTGCAGCAGGCGGCGGCAAAAGCGCAGTTCTACGAGGGTCCGGCCGCGCAGACGCCGGGCATACCCGGCGACTGCGTGCAACTCACCGTCACCTCGCCGCCGTTCCTGAACGTGGTGCAGTACGCCAAGGACAACTGGCTCAGATGCTGGTTCAACGGACTCGACGCCGAGGCAATCGGCGCCGGGATCACCATGGCCACCAGCGTCAACGAATGGGGCGCGGTGATGCTCGAAGTCCTGCAGGAACTGCACCGCGTCACCCGGCCCAAGGGCTGGGTCGCATTCGAAGTCGGCGAAGTGCAGCGCGGCTCGGTGAATCTCGACGAGGCCGTGGTACCGCTGGGCATTGAAGCCGGCTTCCGCTGCGAAGCCATTCTCATCAACACTCAGAAATTCACCAAGACCTCAAACATCTGGGGCATCGGCAACAACGAGCGCGGCACCAACAGCAACCGCATCGTGATGCTGCAGAAGCCGGCCTGAGCGCGGCCTTTAAACCCCGCGATTCGCCCCCATGTAACGGTCTGTTCGTTTAACGGAGACCGCCATGTTCGATCCGGTATCGATCCCTTTCGGGGCAAAAATGCTGTTCAACACCGTCAAGCTCAAACCCGGCGTCGAGATTGAAGAAGTCGAGCTGGCGCTGGGCGAAATGTGCAATGTCGTCAAGAATACCTACGGCGGCGACAAGGGCGGCTTCATTGCCGGCCAGGTCTATAAATTTTCCGGTTTTCTCTCCGATGAAGGTTCGCTCAACGCGTCCAAAACCGTCGACGACCATATCGCCATCGTGACCTACTGGCGGTCGTTCGAGGAGCATGAGAAATCCCATGCCGACGAAGTCTTCAACGCCAAGTTCGCAGCGTTGGCGGAGATGTGCACCGAGAGCAAGGAACTCGGCTACGAAATGCTGTGGCAGGGCGAGCCCGAACCTGCATCCTGAATCGCGTCGCTAGTACACCATCCCGGCGGCCGCGTCCCTGGGCAGGTCTTTTTCGGCTTCGCCGAGCTGCTCGTAGAACGATTCGATATAGGCCCTGAACGTTGTGTCGTGACGCCGCATCTCGATGTCACCGAAATCGGTCTGCGGCCGCGGCTGCAGGTCAAAGTGGTTGTGCACATCGTGCCCGCGCACCAGGCACGCCGGCATGCGCCGCTTGCCGATGTAACGCGTGCGCGTCGGGATGTAGCTCAGTGCGAGGCCGATGCGCCGCTCGTTCGAGCGGTTGGGCTGCGACTGGTGCACGACACAGGTGTGGTGGAACGAAAACTGCCCCGGCTTGAGGATCGCACGGTCGATCTGCGACTGGTCGAACCATTCGACAATGATCTGTCCGGCGGTGTTGACGCTGTTCTTAATCAATCCGCTCTTCTGCTGCAGCTGGCCGCGGATGTGGCTGCCTACTGCGAACTCGACCGGGCCGGCCTCGGCGGTGACATTGCTCAGTGCCACCCATGCCGTGACATGGTCGTACGGGCGCAGGCCGAAGTAGGTTGAATCCTGGTGCCAGGCGGCGATGCCTTCGCTCTGCGGTTCCTTGATGAAAAACCGGCTGGTGTAGAGCAGGATGTCGGGGCCGAGCAGATCCTCGACGGCATCGAGTATCGCCGGCTTACGCGCGAGTTCGTCAACCCAGCGGCACATGAAATGCAGGTTGCCGCGGAATTTCTTGTCGATCGCCATCAGTGAACCGCCGAGGTGCTCCTCGGTCCGGCGCAAATCTTCCCGGCAATGCGCGACCTCATCAACGCTCAACGCGTCCAGCGGATAAAGATATCCGTCAGCGCGATAGTCCCTGATCTGCCGGGCACTCAGCTTCTTCGTCATCGCTACAGACTCCTCCTTTTTTAATGACGGCCGGCGGCACTCATCAGGCCGGCGACACACCCGCTTCTGTCACCGGGATCACAATGCGGTCCTGCCGCTTGCGCGCGATTTCATCATGCTAGTATAGCCACGGAAAAAACGCATGCACCACCATTTCATGCGGCAATCTGCGCGCGTCCCGCGGACGCCACCACCGCCGGAACACACCCATGGCCATTGATTATCAAAAACTCCTCAACCACGATATTCCACCAGTTGAACAGCGGCTGACCAAACGCGACACCATGCTTTATGCGCTGGGCGTCGGACTCGGCGCCGACCCGATGGATCCGGATCAGTTGCAGTTCGTCTACGACGAGAACCTGAAAGCGCTGCCGACGATGGCCATCATCCTCGGCTATCCCGGGCCCTGGCATGCCGCGGCGGAAACCGGCATTACGCGCAGCCACGTCGTGCACGGCGAGCAGGGGTTTGTCATCCACCAGCCGCTGCCGGTGGAAGGCGACATCATCGGCAAGACCCGCGTCACTGCGGTGCTCGACAAGGGCAAGGACAAGGGTGCGCTGCTGGTCACGGCCTGCGACGTGCGCGACAAGGCGAGCAATGATCTGATCTGCACGCTGACCTCAACCACCTTCTGTCGCGCCGACGGCGGCTTCGGTGGACCGTCGGGTCCGGCAAAAGCACCGCATCCGATTCCCGATTCGCCGGCGCAGCATGTTTGCGACCTGCCGACGCTGCCGCAGGCGGCGTTGATCTACCGCCTGTCGGGTGACTACAACCCGCTGCACGCCGATCCCGCCTATGCAAAAAAAGCCGGTTTCAAAATGCCGATCCTGCATGGCCGCGCAACGTTCAGCGTGGTCGGTCATGCGCTGCTGAAAACGGTGTGCGGCTACGATCCGGCCAGACTGAAAAGCATGGATGGCCGCTTTTCCTCGCCGGTATATCCCGGCGAAACCATACGCACGGAGATGTGGCTCGATGGCAACGTCGTTGCCTTCCGGGCCACTGTGCCGGCGCGCGGCGTCACCGTGCTCAACAACGGCCGTGCAGAAATCCTGTAAAAACTTAATAATTCATTAATAATCAATTATTTAAATAATTTCTGAGGGTATCATGGCAGATCCGAAAATGATGGAAGGCAAGGTCATCGTAGTCACCGGCGCAGGACGCGGCATCGGCGCGGCCATCGCGAAAATGGCCGCGGCCCACGGCGCCAAGGTGGTGGTCAACGACATCGGCGTCGCGCTCGACGGCGCCGGCGGCGATCAGACGCCTGCCCAGGAAGTCGTCAACGAGATCAAGAAAGCCGGCGGTGATGCTGCCGCGAGTTACGAGAGCGTGGCCGAATTCACGAGCGCCGGCAAAATCATCCAGTGCGCCATGGACCACTTCGGCCGCATCGATGGCGTGGTCAACAACGCGGGCATCCTGCGCGATGTCATTTTCCACAAGATGTCGGAGAACGACTGGGATTCGGTCGTCAACGTGATGCTGAAAGGTGCCTTCAACTGCGCGCGCCACGCCGCCGACCATTTCCGCAAGCAGGAATCCGGCGCCTTTGTGCACATGACCTCCACCTCGGGCCTGATCGGCGGCATGGGTCAGGCCAATTACGGCGCGGCCAAGCTCGGCATGGTGGCGCTGTCGAAAGCCATCGCAGTGGACATGTCCCGATTCAACGTGAGGTCCAATTGCATCGCGCCGGTCGCGTGGACGCGGATGACCGCGTCGATCCCGGCCAAGGATCCCGCCACGGCGAAACGCATCGAGCAGCGCAAACAGGTCACCGCCGAGCACAACGCGCCGCTGGCAGTCTATCTGTTGAGCGATGCGGCCAAGGGTGTAAATGCCCAGGTGTTCTCCACGCGCAAGAACGAGATTTTCCTGATGAGCCAGTCACGCCCGCTGCGCGGCATCCATCGTGCCGACGGCTGGACACCGGAGCGCTGCGCCGAACACCTGTATCCGGCGCTGAAGAGCGCATTCTATTCACCGACCGAGCGCACCGCCGACGTGTTCGCCTGGGATTCCATCTAAGCAACTCAGACACCATGAACGTACGCTTCGAGAAAACAGACGGCATCGCGACACTGACGCTGGACCGGCCGGACCGGCTCAATGCGATGGCCGACCCGATGTGGGATGCACTGTATGAACACATCAACGCCATCGCCGGCGATGATGACATCCGCGCCGTGGTGCTCAAGGGCGAAGGCCGCGCCTTCTGCTCCGGCGGCGACGTCACCGGCATGGCCAAGTCCGACATCAAGTCGGGACGCGCACGCTCGCAGAAGCGCCACCGCACCATCATCGCACTGTACAACCTTGAAAAACCGGTGATTGCCGCAACCCGCGGGCCGGTCTACGGCATCGGCAACGCGCTGGCGCTGGCCTGCGACCTGATCGTCGCCTCCGACACCACCAAGTTCTCGATGGCGTTCAAGAAAGTCGGTGTGGTACCCGACGGCGGCGCGATTTTCTTCATGGTGCAACGCCTCGGCATCGCGCAGGCGAAGGAACTGGTCTACACCGCGCGCGCCTTCGGCGCCGACGAGGCCATGAGCCTGGGCCTGGTCTCGCGCGTGGTGCCGGATGCCGAACTCGAAGCCGCGGCGCTGGCGCTGGCCACCGAGTTCGCTGAATCCGCCAGCTACGCGCTGGCACTGGCCAAGAAAATGTTCCAGTCCATGGCCGTGCCCACACTGGAGCAGTTGTGCGAGATGGAAACGCTGGCTTCCGGCATCGTACGCCTCACGCACGACCACAAGGAAGGTGTGGCCGCGTTCAAGGAAAAACGCCCGCCGAAGTTCCTCGGCAAGTAAGTTTCAGACAGACCCTTCCGGCACGACGATCTTGACCACAGCCCCCCGCAGCAGCGACACCTCCTGGCTGCTGTGGCTGTGTGTGAGCCGCACCAGTTTCGCGCTGATGTTTACCGCGTACGCCGCGGCGATTCCGCTGCTGAAACCGGAATGGGACATGAGCGCCGGCCAGACCGGCCTGATCCAGTCAGCATGGCATATCGGCTACCTGCTCTCGCTGGTTGCGGTCGGTTTCCTCGCCGACCGCTACGGTGCCAAACGCGTGTTCCTGCTCTCCAGCATCGCCGCCAGTATCAGCGCCATGGTTTTCGCGCTGTTTGCCGAGAGTTTCATCACCGGCGTCATCCTCTACGGCCTGACCGGACTGTTCTCCGGCGGCTCGTACACGCCGGGACTGGCTTTGATCGCCGAGCGTTTCCAGTCGGGCGGTCGCGGCCGCGCCATGGGTTTCTACATTGCGGCGGCCTCCGGCGGCTACGCGCTGGCGCTGGTGATCACTGCCGCGCTGACGCCGCTGATCGGCTGGCGCGGCGCATTCATTGCCAACGCCTGCGGACCGCTGATCGGCACCCTGCTGGCACTGTACGCGCTACGCGCCACACCCAACGTCATCCATCCGCGCAGCGCCACAGAAGCCGCGGAAAAACCGGTCGGCGTGATTCTGTCCAACAAGCCGGCGATGCTGGTGACCTGGGCCTACACGTTTCATTCCTGGGAAATGCTCGGCATGAAGGCGTGGATGCCGGCATTCCTCGCCGCCGCCGCGGCCTACACCACCGGCAGCAGCGCCACCGCGTCGGCCAGCCTCGGCGCCGGTCTCGCCGCGATCGCCTACGTTGGCAGCATGGGCGGCAGCATCACCGGCGGCTGGCTGTCCGACCACATGGGCCGCACCTGGACCATGGTGGTGCTGGCGACGACCAGCGCCACCTGTTCACTGCTGCTGGGCTGGCTGATCGGCTTGCCGCTGTGGCTGCTGGTCATCATCTGTTTTGTCTACAGTTTCGCTGCGGTCGGCGACTCCTCGGTGTTCTCCTCAGCCGTCACCGAACTCGTGCCGCCGCGCCATATCGGCGCCGCCTACTCGGTGCGTTCGGTGCTGGGCTTCGGCGCCGGTGCAGTCTCCCCCTGGATATTCGGACTGGTGCTTGATGCCGCAGGCGCGGTGCAAGCCTCGCCGGTCGTGACCTGGGGCCTGGCATGGTGCTCGCTGGGCGTGATCGCGATGATGAGCCCGATGGCAGCGTGGCGGCTGCGCCAGATGCCCGAAAGCCGGCAAATGGCCAACGGAAAACGATAAACTCGACCACTCGGAAATTCGAACCCCGGAATCCATCATGAAAATCACCAAACTCGAGATCTACATCCTTCGCGCGCCCGATGACAGCCGCCCGCACTGGGTCAGCCATTTCATTGTGCCCAAGGCCAATGAAATCCTGGTCCGCATGCACACCGATGAAGGCATCGAAGGTATCGGCATCGCCA
>JBFKCU010000023.1:0-16146 GCA_041620115.1 Burkholderiales bacterium
ACTGAACCGGACGGCCGGTTATGGCCGTTACTGTAATTTTCTGCCGGAGCGGTTAAAAAAACCGAAGCGTAGCAATGCAGCCGGCGCGCCAAGGCTGAGTTTCCGGAGAATCGATTCGAAACCGGCGGGAAAGCGACCCGTCCCCAGCCTGCAGACCCGAAGTCAAGGAGTTCCCGAAAATCGACTCGGTACTGGCGGAGATGGACGCGTTTGCCGATGCGGTTGCAGGCGTGGCGCCCTACCCGATCACCACCGATGAGATGGTCAACACCATCGCCTCGTTTGAGGCGGTAATCCAGTCAATCACCACTGAAAAAACCATCAGGCTCTGAACATCGCTGCCGAAGGAGCGGCCCGCTAAACCAGGGCGCCGTACTGTCCTTCCGCAAAAACCAGCGGCCTGTGCGTAAAGCGCGCGCAGCGCAAGATGTGTCCGATAAAAACGACATGGTCGCCGAGATAATGGCGGGTTTCGTTCCGGCACTCCAGTTGCGCCGCGCAGTCGGCGATCAACGGCACGTCGCCGATTCCCGCGGTATGACTGACACCGTCAAAACGATCCGCGACTGGTGCACTGAATCGACGGGACAAATCGACCTGTGCAACACTCAATACGTTGATGGAAAAATAAGGCGCCTCCAGAAACGCGGGCAGGCTGGGGGAATACAGTGCCAGACTCCACAGCACCAGTGGCGGAGACAACGATACCGAGGTAAACGAGTTGCAGGTAAGACCTACTGCACTGCCCTGCGCCGCACGCGTGGCGATTACCGCGACGCCCGTAGGATAGCAGCCCAGCACCTGGCGCAGTTCGCGTCCATTAAGTGCTGCCGGCAGTGCGGCATGCTCCGTCATATCGCGCAGGCGGGTTGGCCGCGGAGCGGGGTGTCGGGAATGGCGCGCAGCGCGCGCCACGGTTCATCAGCCTGTAGCGACACCGCGCTGCGACCGCTCAGGCCGCCGCCAGTGCCTTGCCGGATTTCTTGAATTCCGGCGCAACTTTCTTCATGAACAGCTTGATGCTGTTCTCGGCCACTTCGTATGCCATGGGTCCGAGCCGGAACACCATCAGCAGTCCGCCCACACCAATCTTGTCAATCTTCGCAATTTCTTCCGCAACGGTGGCAGGCGACCCGCAGATCATCGAATGTTGCACCTGGTTGCGCGCCGCAGGACCTGCATCCTGCTTCAGCAGCAGCCCCTGCTCCTCGTAGACTTTCTTGCGCATGGCCTGGCGAAACTCCTGCTGTGCCTCGAACGCCGGCAACGCAAGGCGCTGCGCCTCGGCATCGGTTTCAGCAACAAAGATGTTGCGCCATACCCAGGTGTGATCAACACAGTGGGCCACCGCCGATTCATCGTGACCAGACTCACGCATGGTCTTGCGGTAAAGGTCCATCCGGTGTTTGGTGACCTCGTTGCTCTGGATATTCATCAGGAATGGCCGGCCTTCGCGCGCCATGCCAAGCATTGCTTCCTCGCCTGAACAGGCACGCACGATGGCGGGATGCGGTTTGGTGTAGGGCTGCGGCCGCAGTCGGGGCAGGCGTATGTCCCAGAATTTGCCCTTGTGCTGCAGATTCTCCGTGGTCCAGGCCTTGATCATGATGTCTTCAGCCTCGATCAGCCGCTCATAGGCCTCGGCCGGATCAATGCCATACCCCTGATAATCGTAGATGTTGTATGCTGTGCCGCGCCCCAATCCCACGACCAGCCGCCCTTTGCTGATGTTATCAATCAGCGACATCTGCTCAGCCATGCGGATCGGATGGTGTAGCGACATCTGCGCAACTGCAAAACCGATGTTGATGCGACGGGTGCTGGCCGCCAGTGCCGCGGCAAAACTGACCGGATCGACATAGGCACAGATTCCGTCGAAATGATGTTCGGCCAGCCACAGCATGTCCATGCCCAGCTCGTCGCACAACTGCCCCTCCCGCAGCGTCTCATGGATGATCTGGTGGTCGAGCTCCGGTTTCATTGCTGCCGGGAACAGAAAGTTGCTGAATTTCATTGCTGGTCCTTTGTTGAATTTTTCTGGGTTGCAATTCGTGCCGGCTGCCTATTCAGCCTTGATTTTTGCCTCACGCGCCACGTGTATCCATTTTTCGATTTCGGCACCGACAAACTTGCTGAACACCAGGGTCGGCATGGACATCGGCTCGGCGCCTATGCTGTTGAGTCGTTTCGCTGTTTCGGGCTCGGCGATGATCGCGGCAACCTGTCGGTTGAGCAGCTCGACGGCGACAGCCGGCGAGCCCGCCGTTGCCGACAACCCCCACCAGATGCTGATTTCGTATCCTGCCGCGCCAGCTTCCGCCACTGTCGGCACCTCCGGCAATTGCGCCGAACGTCGCGCGCCGCTCACACCCAGCACTTTCACTTTGCCCGAGCGGATATGGGGCAAGGTAAGCGGCAACGAACCGAACATGATATTTACCTGTCCGCCCATGACGTCGGCCAGTCCGGGCGCACCGCCCTTGTAAGGAACATGCAGCAGCCGGATACCGGCAGTACGCGCAAAAAGCTCGGTGCCGAAGTGATTCACGCCACCGACACCCGCCGTGGCATAACTGATGCCGCCTGGTTTCGACCGTGCCAATGTGATGAGATCTTTCACGCTGTTTGGCGCAAATGTCGGGCTGGTGACCAGCGCCAGCGAACCGCTGCCCAGCATCGTCACAGGCGCAAAGGCCTTTATCGGATCGAAATTCAGTTTGTGCACGGCCGGATTCATCGTGTACGACGTAGTGACGAGCAACAGCGTATGGCCATCGGGGTTCGCACTGGCCGCAAGCTGGGCACCGATGATGCCGTTGGCGCCCGGGCGATTCTCCACCACAACCTGCTGGCCCAGGCGCTCGGTAAGTTTCGTGCCGACAAATCGCGACAGGATATCGTTGCTGCTCGCCGGCGCGAAGCCGACGATGATGCGGATGGGACGAAGCGGGTAATTGCCCTGCGCATCCGCCGGCACCGGGAAAGAGATCAACACGCCGGCAGCCAGCACGCACAGACCGTGAGACACATTTGCAGGCCCCATACGCTCAGCCCTCCAACTCATCCGCAGTCGCCGACAGAAAACGCGCCTTGCCCTGCAGGATATGATTCTCCATGGTCGCCGCTGCGCGTGCAGCATCGTGGCTCGCGATGGCAGCAACGATGGCGCGATGTTCGCGATTGGAGGATTCCATAGCATCACCGGAAACCAGTCCCCGTGTGCGGTACAGACGCGATTCCTTAGCGAGGTCACGGTAGACCTGCTCCAGGCGGCCGTTATTGGTCGCTGTCACCAGCAGCTCATGAAAGTCTGCGTTGAGTTGCTGGAACCGGACTGTGTCATCCGCGTGACGCGCGGCGTCCATCGCATCGACCATTCCACGCAGCTGTTTCAGGTGTTCCGGAGTGGCATGACGCGCGAGCAATTCGCCGGCCAGCCGCATCAGCCCCGCCCGCAGATCGTATAGATCAATGACCTCCTTGTGACCCAGTTTGCGCACGAAAAAGCCGCGATTTGCACGGGTTTCCAACAGGCCCGCTTGCACCAGGGAACGGCAGGCTTCGCGGACCGGACCACGGCTGATGCCCAGCCGCGCTGCCAGCGCAAGTTCGTTGATACGCGTTCCCATGGCCATTTCGGCATCCAGGATCATGCGTTCAATCTCGAACTGGCAGATGCTGACGAGCGACTGGGACTGTCTGGCTTCGACGGCATCCTCCGCGCTGGTCTGCGCGACCGTGCCTGAATTGGCCTGTCGCTTTAGGGGCGTAACACTCATGGCATTTGAGGTTAGGATAGGCTTATTAAACTGTCAACAGTTTACCGTTATGAGATGATTGAATCAGCATTCCCTTTTTCTCATGCCGCACTCGAAACGCTGTAAATGGCGTGGCGCACCTGTCGCCCAATCCAGCCGATAACCGCTGCAACAGCGTGAACTCGCAATAATCAGTCAACCCTGATGCCCGTCGCTTTCACCAGTTGCGCGTACCGCACAATCTCGGCCTTGATCAACGCACCGAACTGGGCCGGCGTACTGCCCGCCGACTCCAGGCCTTGCGCCGCCAACGCTTCGTTCATTCCGGCAACACCGAGGGTCGCTTGCACACCGCGGTAAAGCCTGTCCAATCGTGCTCCTGGCGTGCGCGCGGGCGCGAGCATGCCCTGCCAGTTCGACACCTCAAAGCCGCTGACACCCGACTCCGTCACCGTCGGCACGTCCGGTGCGGCCGCAGCCCGTTTACCGCTGCTGACCGCCAGCGCGCGCAGCCTGCCACTTTTAACGTGCGGCAATACCGGCGGCATCGTACTGAATATCAGCTGCACCCGACCGCTGACAAGATCGGTAAGTGCGGGACCCGTGCCCTTGTAGGCAACATGCAGCATGTCCGTAGCTGTTGCGTGCTTGAATAACTCGGCAGTCATGTGCAGCGACGACCCGGTGCCGGCAGAAGCGTAATTAAGTTTACCCGGGCTCGCCTTCGCCAGCAGCACCAGGTCGCGCACCGATCTGGCTGCCACACCGGGATGAACCGCCAGCATGAACGACGACGTCGCGAGCAGCGAGATGGGCGCAAAGTCCCGGGGCGGATAGTAGGGCAGATCCTTTTTCAGCGCCGGATTGTGTGCAAGGTTGCCCAGGCTGCCGAGAAAAAGCGTATAGCCGTCGGCCGGGGCCGCCGCTGCCAGAGTCGCTCCAATGACGCCACCGGCCCCGCCGCGGTTGTCGATCACAATCTGCTGCCCGGCAATCTCGCCCATGCGCTGACCCACAAGGCGCGCCAGGGTATCGTTGCCACCGCCCGGGGGAAACGGCACGATCAGCCGCAGCGGCCTGGAGGGATACGATTCGGCGGCAAGGCTTTGCGTCCCAGCAACTCCAAGGCTGAGGGTAGCGCAGACCAAGATGCGACTCAGGACGTTCACTCCAGTCCTCCTCAAAAACGTATGCCTTCGCGTCGATTCGCCACCGGTGCAGCAGATTACGCAGGCTTGCCGTAACCGCCACCGCCGGCCGTTTCCATTACCACGCGGTCGCCTTTCTTCAACACCCAGTGCTCGGCCGGATCTATGGTCTTGCCATTGAGTCGCAATGCGCCAACCTTGCCGGGCTCACCGCCGAGGATGCCCTGTGGCGCCGTGCGAAATCGTGTCATGATCATCGACGCCATCATCGGCGTGTCTGCCACCATCTCGATTTCGAAATGTAGGCCATCACCACCACGATGTTTGCCACTGCCGCCGCTGCCACGACGGATGGCGCGTTCGATCACACGCACTGGCGCCATCTGCTCGAAAATTTCAATCGGCGTGTTGGACAGGTTGGAGGGAAACGACAGCATGGTAAAGCCGTTGCGATGCTTGGTTGCCCCCTGTCCGGCGTTCATGAAATTGACAGCCGCGTATGGCCGGCCGCGGTATTCCCCGGTGACGGTGATCGACGAGTTCGACGAGCCTTCGGCAATTGCGCGCTCCGGCAGCACATCAGCGAGCGCCATCATGATCGCCGGCACCATCATGTGACCAATCATGCCGCGTCCGCCGCTGGCCGCCGGATAACGCGGGTTGAATATCGACCCCAGTGGCGCCGATGTCGAAATCGGCATAAAACTGCCTTCATTATTGGGAACATCCGGACACAGCAGCGCCTTCACCGCGAACGCCGAATAGGCGAAGGTATAGATCGGCACCACGTTCACTGCGCGCGGCACCTGCTGACTTGAGCCGGTATAGTCGATTGAGAGCTTTTCGCCTTTGACCGTCACCGTGCAGTTGATCAGAATGGGCTCTTCAAATCCGTCGTGCTGCGTCTGCGCATGATAAATGCCATCGGGCACGGCGCGTATCGCCTTGCGCATCGCCGCTTCGGAACGACGCCGGATTTCAGCACCCAGCGCGTCGAGATCGGTATGGCGCAACAGCGGCTGCAAACGCTCCTCCAGCATCTTGCAGGCCGCGACCTGTGCCCAGATGTCGCCCAGCGTCTGCTCCGGCACACGCACGTTCTGCCCGATCATGTCGAATAATGCCTGCACCGGCTTGCCGCCTTCGATCAGTTTGAGCCGCGGAATCTGCAGGCCTTCCTCGTAAATGTCGCGTATGCCGGCGTTGCGGATGCGCCCGCCGATGTCCGGCATGTGCGAGACCACGGCGGCGAACGCGATGATCCGCCCCTTGTGGAAGATCGGCATCGCGACATTGACGTCATGTATATGCCCCGTACCCATCCACGGATCGTTGGTGATCATCACGTCGCCCGGCTTCAGCGTTTCCACCGGAAAACGGTCGAGAAAATGCTTCACCGTCGCTGGCAGCGTGCCAATGAAAGACGGAATTGACAGCACCGATTGCGCAATCGAGCGTCCCTTGGAATCGGTCAGCACGACTGCAAAATCGTTGGCCTCACGCACCAGCACCGAAAATGAGGTGCGAACAAATGCCGCCGATGCCTCGTCGACCATGCTGACCAGGCGTTTCCACTGGATCTCCAGCGCAATGGGATCGAGCTTTGCTTTCTTCATCAGAACTCCTTGATCGTGATCGACACGGTGTAATCGGGCAGCACACGCACGTCGGCGGCAACCGGCACCACCAGCGTCGACTCGCGTTCCTCAAGAATGACCGGGCCACTGATCCGTGTGCCGGGTTTCAGCGAATAACGGTCGTAGACGGGAACCGGCGCGTACTTGCGTTTCAGCGGCAGCCAGATATCGCGTTTGCCGCGCATGACTGCCTGCGCCGACACGCGCGCATCGCCCCAGGTGAATTTGTGCTTCTTTACTACGGACCGGCCGGTCAGCCGCCAGGTTACGACCTGCGGTGCCGCATTCGGCACCAGGTGACCGTAAAGCTGACGGTAACGATTTTCGAATTCTTGCATCAGGCTGGTCGCCATGCCGGTGGAAATATTGCGCCAGGGCAGGTTGACGGAAACGTTGTGCCCCTGACCGGCGTACCGCATCTCCGCTCCTATCCACCACTGCAGCCTGGCAGCACCGGCACCGTTGGACTTGACACCCGCGGACTTCAGTTCGCCTTCGGCATCGGCGCGCATCCCGGCATAGACCTTGGCCACCCGGCTCCAGTCAATATCCCTGACCAGCGTCGGATTGGACCACGCCCGGTCAACGCGGGCAGGTGCGGCCAGCAAGCCCAGGCATGACCCGGCGCCGGCGGCGATCGTCGCCAGCACCCGCGGGATCTGCAATTTGCGCGCAACCTCGACGACGTGCACCGGCCCCGCACCGCCGGTCGCCACCATTGAAAACTCGCGCGGATCGTGGCCTTTCTCGGCAATGTGAATGCGTGCCGCAGACGCCATATTCTCATTCACGATGTTGCAGATGCCCCACGCCACTTCGGTAGGCGTCAGCTTGAGTTGTGTCGCGAGCTTCTGCAAGGCGGCAATCGCAAGGTCCTTGCGCAGTTTCATTTCACCGCCGAGAAAATTGTCGGCGTTCAGGTATCCGAGCACCAGATCGGCATCGGTGACTGTCGCACCGGTGCCGCCCTGCCCGTAACATGCCGGTCCCGGCTCCGCACCCGCGCTCTCGGGGCCGACATTGAGCAGTCCGAGGTCATTGACATGCGCCACTGACCCGCCGCCAGCGCCGATTTCGATCAGATCAATGCTGGGCATCAGAATGGGCAAACCCGAACCACGCGCGAATCGCGATACCCGCGCGCATTCGAAGCTGTGCGCGATCAACGGTTCACCACCAACGGCGACGCAGGCCTTGGCAGTGGTTCCCCCCATGTCGAAGGCGAGGATCTGGTCTATGCCGGCATTGCGCGCGGTATTGAGCGCCGACAGCACACCGCCGGCGGGTCCGGACTCAAGCAGCAGAATCGGTGTTTCGGCGGCGGCCTTACCTGAAGTGAAACCGCCACTGGAGACCATGATGCGCAGCGGTGCGCCGGGCGCCAGTGAGTTGACCCGGCCGTCGAGACGGTCGAGATATTCGGCAACCAAAGGCTGCACGTAGGCATTGGCCGCAGTCGTCGACATGCGTTCAAATTCGCGGATTTCGCGCGCGATGCCCGAGGAAATGGAAACTGCGATTCCGGGAAACCGTTTTCTGACCGCCGCCGCGATTTTCTGTTCGTGAGTATCATTGACGTACGAATGAAGCAGGCACACCGCAACCGCCTTGACGTCGAGCTTCGCGATTGCGTCGTTCAAACGCTCAATCTCGGCATCAGCGAGCGCCGTGACAACCTTGCCTTCAACATCCAGCCGTTCATCGACTTCCAGTCTGAGCGGCTCCGGAACCAGTGGCGTCGGAATCTCGAGATTAAGGTCGTAGAGTTCGTAACGAATCTCGCGGCCGATGGACAAGACGTCGCGCGTGCCCTTCGTGACCACCAGTCCCGTCTTTGCGCCCTTGCGCTCGATCAGAGTGTTAGTCACCAGTGTCGTACCGTGCACGATCTCCGTTACCTGCGAAGGCTTGCCTTTACGCGCCGCGGCAACCTGCTGCAACAGATCGCCAATGACCGTGGTCACCGCCTCGCCGGGATCACGCGGCGTGGTCAGCGTCTTCGCGACCCAGATGCGGCCACCTGGCACCAGCACGGCCAGTCCGTCGGTAAACGTGCCACCGATATCAACCGCGATCCGCAGTTTCATATAACCAATTGATTTGTCTGCCATTTTCAATCCACGTCCGTTGCGTTGTTATACATCACCGTTGTTTAATGACCCGACTTGACGCTGCGGGCACTGAAATCTCGCGGATCTTTTCGCGACGCTTGAGCCACCACGCATATGCCGGCGGCAACAACTCGAGGTAATCCGGAACGTCGAGTTCGCGCGCCGCGTGCACCGCCCAGTTCGGGTTGTATAAAAACTCCCGCGCCAGCGCGATCAGGTCCGCCTGTTCACGCTGCAAGATATCTTCGGCCTGTCGCGCCTCGGTTATGAGCCCTACAGCACAGGTCATCAGGCCTGCCTCGGCACGTACCCGGTTCGCATAAGGCACCTGGTACCCCGGGGATCGCGGCACAATGGCCATGTTGAGTGGTCCGTTGATGCCCCCGGAAGAACAGGTGATCACATCCACACCACGCGCTTTCAACTCTCGCGCGAGTACCACGGTATCGTCCATTGACCATGCACCGCCGTCGCCATCCACCGCTGATACCCGGAAAAAAAGCGGCTTGCCCTGTGGCCATACCGAGCGCACGGCTTCTGTCACCTCGAGTGCAAAGCGCATGCGCCCCTGGAGGTCACCGCCATACGCATCCGTGCGTCGGTTGGCGAGCGGCGACAAAAACTGGTGGATTAGATAGCCGTGGGCGCCGTGGATCTCCAGAATATCGAACCCCGCATCCACTGTTCTCAGCGCCGCGTCGCGCCAGTTCCGGATGACTGTCCGGATTTCGGTGACGCTCAGCTCGAGCGGCAGCGGCGCATCATCGCGCGGCGGCAGCGGACTCGCTGACACGCCACGCCAGGGCTTCAGACCCGCCGCTGCATCATCCTCCGTCAGAGGCTGGAAGTTAGTCCACGGCGGACCGCATGATGCCTTGCGCCCGCTATGTCCGAGCTGCATCGCGGGAACCGATCCGTGCACACGCAGAAACTCCGTGATGCGCCGATACATCGGAATATGCGCGTCATCATAAATCCCGGCGCAGCCGTAAGTCTTGCGTGCACGTTCTTCGACCGCAGTTTCTTCGCAAAACACAATACCCGCGCCGCCCAGCGCAAACTTCCCCAGGTGCACAAGGTGCCAGTCGCTCGGCCCTCCCGCCGAAGAAGAGTACTGGCACATCGGCGATACCACCACGCGATTGCGTACCGTGAGTCCGGCCAGTTGCAGCGGCGTAAACAGCAGCGGTGTCGTGGTCATGAAGCCACGCCGGCTACTGCAATGCCGCCGTGGCGCGCTGGATGCGCCGGCAGGCTTCGGTCAGCTCTGCTACCGAAGATGCAATCGAGATTCTGAAATACGGCATCAGCCCATAAGCCTCCCCCTGAATCACCCCTACCCCTTCGTCCAGCAGATACAGCGCAAAGTCCTGCTCGGTCTCGATGCGCTTGCCCTGGGATGTTTTTTTACCGAGGGTGCCGCTGCAATCGGGGAACACATAAAAAGCACCTTGCGGCTTCGCGCATCTCAGACCCGGCGCCTGTTTGAGCATATCCAGCACCAGGTCGCGCCGCTGTTGGAACGAGGACGCGCGATCCCGCAGGAATTCCTGCGGACCGTTCAAGGCTTCCACCGCCGCCCACTGGCTGATCGAACTGGGGTTCGACGTGCTCTGTGACTGCAATTTGGCCATGTTCTTGACCAGTGCCGCGGGACCACCGGCGTAACCAAGGCGCCAGCCGGTCATGGCATAGGCTTTGGATACGCCATTGACTGTCAGCGTGCGTTCATAAAGCGCGGGCTCGACTTCGGCCATGGTCGCAAACTCCACGCCGTCGAACAGAAGGTGCTCGTAGATGTCGTCGGACAGCACCCATACCTGCGGGTGGCGCAGCAGCACCGCAGCCAGCGCTTGTAGCTCCGAGCGGCTGTAGACGGCTCCGGTCGGATTGCATGGTGAATTGAGAAACAGCCACTTGGTTTTTTCCGTGATCGCAGCTTCCAGGCGCTCGGGCGTGAGCTTGAAACCGTGTTCGGGGCCGCTCGCAACAATCACCGGCGTGCCATCGGCCACCAGGGTCATGTCCAGATACGAAACCCAATAAGGTGCCGGGATGATGACCTCGTCACCTGCACTGAGTGTGGACATCATCGCGTTGAACACCAGCTGCTTGCTGCCGGTACCGGCGATGATTTGCTCGTTACTATAAGCGAGCCGGTTATCGCGCTGGAACTTGTGCCTAATCGCCTCCTTCAACTCGGTAACGCCGCCGGTGGTCGTATAGCGGGTTTCATTTCGCGCCATTGCCAAAATGACCGCTTGCTTTACGTTGCCGGGGGTCTCGAAATCCGGCTCGCCCATGGTCAGCCCGACAATACTGCGGCCCTGCGCCCGCAACTCGCGCACGCGTTGCGTGGCCGTGTTGCTCGGAGAATGTTTGATGCGGTCCAGCCGCGGGGCAAAGAAGCTCATTTGTTTCGGGCTCGATACCTTTGTTTACTGGAATTTGATGCCCTGCTCGCGAATGACCTTGCCCCATTTGGCGATTTCCTGTTTTTGATGTGCCACCAGATCCTCCGGTGTGCCACCCACTGCGTCGACACCTTGCGCACGCAATTTCTCCCGCACGTCATCGGCGCCCAGTGCCCTGACGACATCACGGCTGACCCGCGCGATGATGTTCTGCGGCGTGCCCGCCGGTGCGAACATGCCAAACGACGTAACAGATTCGAATCCCGGCAGTCCGGACTCGGCGATGGTCGGCAAATCAGGCATCAGCGGCGTGCGTTTCGCGGTGCTGGTGGCCAGTGGACGCAGCCGTCCGCCCTTGGCCTGCGGCAATGCCGTGATCACGTCGACGAACGACAACGCCGTCTCGCCCGAGATCAACGCTGTCGCTGACGGGCCACCGCCCTTGTATGGAACGTGCTGCATTTTTACTTTGGCGAGATTCATGAAAAGCTCAGTCGCCAGGTGACTGGTCGCGCCGACGCCGGCCGTAGAGAATGCAATTTTTCCCGGCTGCGCTTTTGCCAGCGCGATCAGTTCTTTTACGTTTTTTACCGGCAGCGACGGGTGCACGGACATGATTTGGGGACTGATTGCGACCAGCGCGATGGGCGCAAAAGCCTTTTCGCTGTCGTACTGCAGATCCTTATAGAGATGCGGCGCGATCGCGAACGTACTATTGGTGCCAAGCAGCAGCGTGTAACCGTCAGGGGCAGCCCTCGATGCAAGCGCATGACCGATCGTTCCGGTCGCGCCGCCCCGGTTGTCTACGATCCATTGTTGCCCTGTGTATTCCGTCAGCTTGGTGCCAAGGATACGTCCGATGGAATCGGTTGATCCTCCCGCGGCCCAGGGCACGATCAGCCGCACCGGCTTGTTGGGATATTCCTGCGCCGCCGCAGTCGAGCATGCAAGAATTACAGACAGAGAAGCAAGCGGTAACCACAACCGGTTGCACAGTATCGTGATGCGCATGATGACCTCCCATTTAGACGGTTGATCCGTACGCCGCCGCCGGGCATTGCCGCCGTCCGGCACAGCCTGATTGAGCGGAATGTTAGGCCTGCCACACTCATTGCACAATCCGAAAATTATGATCTATTATTCATTTATGACGAATAATACGACGCTAAAGCATCTGCGCTGCTTCACAACCGTGGCACGCGAAGGCAGCTTCACCCAGGCCGCCAAACGCATTTTCATTACCCAGTCCGCGCTTACCGCGACGATCCAGCAACTCGAGCAGGCGGTGGGATTAAAGCTGTTTGATCGCACCACGCGCCGGGTAACGTTAACGCGCGAAGGTGCCAGCTTTGTGCCGGTCGCCGAGCGCCTGCTCCAGGAATTTGACGCTGCGGTCGCCGATGTCCGCGCTGTCGCAGACCGGCAGCGCGGGCATGTCAGCATCGCGGCTGCACCGTCGGTGGTGGCTTTGATCCTCGCGCCGGCAATCGCCAGATTCAGTGCGACTTATCCGAACATCAGTGTCACCGTCAGCGATGGCGGCGCAGAAGTGGTGCAACAGCGCCTCCTCGCCTCAGAGGCGGACTTCGGCATTACCAGCCGTTGGGCGGACGATCCTGGCCTCGATTTTCGCCCGCTGATCTACGATCGTTTTGGCCTCGTATGCCGTCGTGACCACCTGCTGGGCCGCGCAAAAACACGGATTGCGTGGAAGCGCCTGCAGGGAGAGCGCTATGTTGGCCTCGCCGTCGATACCGGTATACGCACCATGCTACAGGCGACGCCTGGACTACCCGCACTGCTGCGCACGCCACACTTCGAGGTGTCCAGTACAGGCTCGCTCCATGCGATGCTTGATGCAGGGCTCGGTGTATCAGTGCTTCCGGCCCTGGCAGCTCATCTTAAACCGCTGAACCAGTTGGCTTTTCGAGAATTGACCGAGCCGAAACTGGAGCGCGAAATCTGCGTCATTACCCGTCGCAGCCGCGCCTTGTCACCGGCCGCGCAGAGCATGCTCACTGTGATTACAGATCACCTGCAGACACACGCGCTGCCATCTGGCGCCCGGCTGGCGCCCGGGTAATCGCACCCTGCCGCCGCTGCGCGCGACAGAATCGCAGCAACTGCACCCGTGCTTGCGCCGCATGACCGCGGCTACGGCGATGGCCGAGTAACCAAATTGCAATGTCACACATAGCGTTCCTTGTGCTGTAATGGCGCAGACTTGGTCACCGAGGAACTCATATGAAACTGCGGAACTGCATCACCGCTGTATTGATTCTTGCTTCGACGTTCATCAATGTCGCAGCCCAGGAATATCCAAGCAAACCGATCCGGTTGATTGTGCCCTACGCACCCGGCGGCAGTTCCGACATCCTCGCACGACTGTTCGGCCATCGCCTCGGTGAGACCATGGGCCAGACTTTTGTCGTCGACAACCGTCCTGGCGCCGGCGGCATGATCGGCACAGCCATACTGGCACGAGCGCCCGGTGACGGGCATACGCTGATTCTGCAAGACATGCCGCATACGATCAATCCGGCGGTACATGACAAGGTTCCCTATGATCCGGTAACAGACTTCACGCCAATCACGCTCATCGCGCGCGCGCCACAATGGCTGTTCGTCCATCCTGGGGTCTCGGCACGCACGGTCGCGGATCTGGTATTGCAGGCAAAGGCACAGCCTGGAAAATACAAGATCGGTTCCGCCGGCAACGGTAGCGGCACCCACCTGATGGCCGAACTACTGATGCGGGGTGCAGCGATCAACCTCACACATGCGCCCTACAAGGGCGCCGGGCCGGCGGTCGCGGCGACGGTCTCTGGTGAAATGAATGCGGTGTTCACGTCGATGCCGGCAGCCATTGCATTCGTACAATCAGGGCGATTGCGTCCAATAGGCGTGACCACCCCGACGCGCCACCCGGCGCAACCGGAGGTGCCCACTTTCGCGGAATCCGGCCTTACCGGAATGACGCTGTTTCACTGGTTCGGCGTACTGGCGCCCGCAAAGCTTCCCAATCCGCCGCTAAAACGGCTCGGCACGGAAATCAAAGCCGCGGTAAACCACCCGCCGATTCAGGAGCGCTTCAAGGGCATGCTGATTGAACCGGCAACGACCAGCCCCGAGGAATTTCGCGCGCTGATCCAATCAGACCTTCAGCGTTGGGGGAAAGTGGTTAAGGCAGCCGGCATCAAAGCCAACTGACCTCCAGGGGGTGACGTAATTCTGCCGATATCATCCGCACTTGCGGCGAACGAACCTTACGTTTTCCGAGTCGTCACCATGTCCGCCGCTTGCGCGTCCCGCGTCACGCGCCGGATGTCCTCGCGACGCTGCAGCCACCACGCGTAAGAGAGCGGCAGCAGGTCAAGGTAGTCCTTTACACCAAGGTCGCGCGCCGCGTGCGCCGGCCAGTGCGGATTCCACAACATCTCGCGGGCAAGCGCGATGAAATCCGCTTGGCCGGCCTGCAAGATTTCTTCCGCATGGCCCGGTTCGGTAATAAGGCCAACGGCGATGGTCATCAAATCCGCATCTCTGCGTACACGGTCGGCATAGGGCACATGATATCCAGGCACCCTCGGGACCGGCGCCGCGGTCCCCGGCCCGGCGATACCGCCTGACGAGGCGGTGATTACGGCAACACCGCGCGCTTTTGCCTCGCGTGCAAGCACGACCGTATCGTCCATGCTCCACTCACCGCTGCCGTCCACAGCAGAAATCCGCATGAACACGGGCTTATCTGCGGGCCAGGCGCTGCGCACCGCTTCAACGATTTCCAGGCAAAGGCGCATGCGACCCTGCAAATCGCCGCCATAGGCATCGTCGCGTCGGTTGGCTAGCGGTGAGAGAAACTGATGTATCAGATATCCATGAGCTGCATGCACTTCGATAATGTCATAACCAGCTTGTGCCGCACGCGCGGCAGCCTCGCGCCAGTGCACGACGACTTCCCTGATTTCCTCACGGGTCAGCGCGTGTGGAACCGGCGCATTTTCTCCTGCAGGAATTGCGCTGGCGGACACTGTCTTCCACGGTGCCTTGCCGCGCTTGGCGTCCTCATCGGTCAGCGGTCGGTAACCCTCCCAGGGCGAACATCCGGAACCCTTGCGCCCGCCGTGACCGATCTGGATTGCCGGTATCGCACCATGCTGCCGCAAAAAATCATTTATGCGCAGATAGCCTGCGATATGCTCATCTTGATAAATACCCGCACAGTGATGCGATTTTCTTCCGCGTCCCTCGACGGCAGTTTCTTCGCAAAATACGATTCCGGCGCCCCCGAGCGCAAATTGTCCGAGATGCACGAGATGCCAGTCGGTCGGACCACCCTCTTCCGACGCGTATTGGCACATGGGAGAAACAACAACGCGATTACGCGCAGTAAGGCTGCCTAACCGGATCGGCGTGAACAGCAAAGGTTTGGTGCATTCAGCAGACATGTTTACAGGGTGATGCAACATTTCGAGATACCTTATTGTAATTGGAAGCCGGGCATGGGTATCGTTTACCCTGGCACTTAATGATGTGTCGGCGGTACTGCTGGAGTTTCCGGCAGGGCTACAGGTGTAGCGCCCTACTCGGGCACCGCTCATGAAATGATCAACGCCATTGCATCGCCTGCAGTGACGATATCGTTGTTGAGAAAATAACCCTCCTGTTGGACTTGATGGCGAACTGGCGAGGTGTCACAGTTTCGGGATGCGCAGCCGGCTGATCATCAGCGAGCCGGAGACTGCAAAAACCAGCACCAGCGGATGCAATTCAAAGCCGCCGAGGTTGACCACGCCAAACCAGAGGTTCTCGCGCAACGCGCCGGTCCATGCCGCCAGCGCCATCAGCAACACCAGCACGATTGATGTCGGTATCGGCGTTCCTTCGAAATACTTCACCTTGCCGCTGCCCTCCGACAGCGCTTCTGCGGTAACGTTAAAGCGGGCAAGGCGGGAAACGCCGCAGGCGACGAAATAGGCCAGGATGATGCGGTCATAAAGACCCTGCATGCCGCAGCCATAGGCAATGATCGCCGGCGCCACGCCGAAGGAAATCACGTCGGCCAGCGAATCAAGTTC
>JBFKCU010000024.1:0-15070 GCA_041620115.1 Burkholderiales bacterium
AAGGACATCGCCCGCGAACTGCGCGCCTATCCGATCAGGGAAGACGGCAGCCTGGGCCCGTACCGCACATTGTTTACCTGGGGCGCCGACCATCACGGCGCACACCGCGGCATTGACGGCATGTGCCTTGATGCCGACGGCAACATCGTCGCCACCGCCGGCTGGGAAGTCGCCGGGGCGGGGCCGATGCTCTACGTGTTCTCGCCGACCGGGCGCGTGCTTGAAACCCATCCGGTGCCCTGCAACCGGCCGACCAACTGCTGTTTCGGCGGACCGGACCTGAGCACGCTGTTCGTCACCAGCGTGGAAGGCCATTTCTTCAAAGCCAAGACCGACCGCGTCGGCTGGGCGATGTTTCCCTGATGAGCAAGGCAAAAGGAATCCGCGAAGTCGGTTATCTTGATTGCGTCGGCGGCGGTCAGGTCACCGTCGATCGCAACATCGCCTATCTCGGGCACGTAAAGAGCCCGAACGGCACGACCATGGTCGATGTTCGCGATCCGAAAAATCCGAAAATTATCGAGGAACTGCAGATGCCGGTCGGCACGCACTCGCACAAGGTGCGCGTCGCCAACGACATCATGATCACCAACCGCGAGGTGATGCCGTTCAAGGGCGCGCAATCACCCGACGGCTTCAAGGGCGGCAACGCCGTTTACGACACCGCGGCGCCAGAGGGATTCAAGGGCGGCCTCGCCATCTATGACGTGTCAACGCCGGGCAGGCCGAAACACATCACCAACTGGGAAACCGGCGGCACCGGCATGGCCGGCGTGCACCGCTTCGATTTCGACGGCCGCTACGCGTACATCTCGCCTACGGTCGACGGCTACCTCGGCAATATCGTGATGATCCTCGATCTGAAGAACCCCGCGAAGCCGGAGGAAGTCGGACGCTGGTGGATGCCCGGGCAATGGACGGCGGGCGGTGAGGAACCGACCTGGAAAGGCAGCGCGCACCGCTGCCATCACCCGCTGCGCTTCGGCAATCGCCTCTATACCAGCTACTGGCACGGCGGCTTTGTCATTCTCGACATCGAGGACATGAGCAAACCGAAGTTCGTGTCGGGCCTCGACTGGAGCCCGCCGTTCACCAGCCCGACGCATACCGTGCTGCCGGTGCCGTTTCCGCTCGACGGGCGCACCGTGATGATCGTCGCCGACGAGGACGCGCAGAAACTCGAGCCTTCGCCGCCGGCGTTCCTGTGGCTCGTCGACATCAGTATCGAATCCAAACCGGTGCCGTTTTCGACCTTCCAGCTCGACTGCTTCGACGGTTCACCGCAGCCGAATTTCACGGGTTGCCATCAGCCCTGCGAAAAAATCACCGGCACCGAGATTCCGGTCGCCTGGTTTGCGCATGGATTGCGCGTCGTGGACATCGCCAAACCGCACGCACCCAAGGAAGTCGCCTATTACCTGCCGGATGTGCCGCAGGGGTCAGAGCGCGTGCAAAGCAATGACGTGACGGTGGATGACCGCGGGCTGATTTACCTGTATGACCGACTGCGCGGACTGCACATACTGGAACGCGTGTAACACCGATCAAAGAAGGACGCCATCGCGTCCCTGCAATTGACAGGGGAAATCGATTTCCCTTTAATGAATTCAAGCCGGGCGAACACGGCAGACGATGCATGGTTTCCAACACCCAGGAGGACTTCGCATGTCAACTCGCATCTTCTGTTCCACGATGTTGCTCGCCCTGTTCGCCGGTACCGCCGGGGCGCAGGGATTTCCCGACAAAACAGTGACGATGGTCATTCCGTTCCCTGCGGGCGGTTCCGCCGACCTGATTGCGCGGTCGGTGGCCGAACACATGGGCACGCAGTGGAAACACAACGTCCTGGTTGCCAATCGCCCGGGCGCCAGCGGCAACATCGGTGCCGAAGCCGTGACGCGCGCCGCACCCGACGGCTACACGCTGCTCTACGGCACCACCGCGCTGTCGAGCAGTCCGTCGGTGTATGCGAAGCTGGGCTATAACGTGCTGACCGACCTGGCGCCGGTCAGCCTGGTGGTCAAACAGTCGAACGTGCTGGTCGTGCATCCCTCGCTGCCGGCGAAAACCGTGAAAGCGCTGATCGTGCTGGACAAGGCGCATCCGAACACGCTGAACTCGGCGTCGGCCGGTGTCGGCAGTTCGAATCATCTGGCGCTGGTGCTGTTCAACATGCTCGCGCACTCGAAAATCGGCCATGTCCCGTACAAGGGCGCGGCACCAGCGGTGGCCGACACCATGGGCGGGCATGTGCACATGACGTTTGCGCCGGTCGCCGCGGCAGTCCCTCCGGTACAGGCCGGCAAGCTGCGCGCACTGGGCATCAGCTCGCTCAAGCGCTCGAAAGCACTGCCGGATGTGCCGACCATCGACGCGGCGGGTGTGCCGGGCTACGAAGCCGGCGGCTGGAACGCCGTGCTGGTGCCGGCAGGAACGCCGCGCGACATCGTGGTAAAAATCAACCAGGCCGTGCATGCCGCGCTGGGTTCGCCCGGCACACAGCAGCTGCTGACCAGGTCTGGCGCCGAGGAAGCCGCGGGCACGCCGGAAGAGTTCGGCACCTTCCTCAAGGCGGAAGTGGAAAAATGGGGCAAGGTGGTCCAGGCCGCCGGCATCAAGTTGCGCTAGCACGTCGCACCCGGATCCCAAATAATCCAATATGCGGACAGCAGCCTAAGGGCTGACTCGCTGCGCACAAAACGTTAAAATACGAAGTCCTCAACCGGTTATTTCATATCATGGATTTTCACTTTACCCCTGAGCAGGAACAGTTCCGTGACGCCGTGCGCGGTTTTGC
Organism: Burkholderiales bacterium; assembly: GCA_041620115.1. Taxonomy (GTDB): domain Bacteria; phylum Pseudomonadota; class Gammaproteobacteria; order Burkholderiales; family SG8-41. The sequence goes on from JBFKCU010000024.1 coordinate 2,798, forward strand.
CGAGCGCCATCTGCGCGACGGCGCGCTGAAGCGCGCACACCAGGAAGAACACCCCTGGGATGTCGCAAAGCTGATGGCCGAGCAGGGCCTGATGGGCATCACGATGAAGGAAGAAGACGGCGGTCAGGGCGGCTCGCTGATGGATGCCATTATCGCCATTGAGACTGTCGCCTCGGTATGCCCGCGTAGTGCCGACGTGATCCAGGCCGGCAATTTCGGCCCGGTGCGCGTGCTCGCCGAGTACGGCACACCGGACCAGAAAAAACGCTACCTCGACAAGATCCTCGCCGGCGAGTCGGTGATCACCGTGGGCATGACCGAACCGGAAGCCGGCTCCGCCGTCACCGACCTCAAGACGACGGCCACGCCCGACGGCAAGGGTTATCGCATCAACGGGATCAAGGTGTTCCAGACCCACGCGTCCTATGCCGAAGTCATGCTGACCTATGTGCGTTTCGGTCCCGGTGTCGGCGGTATCGGCTCGGTGCTGATTCCGCGCGACGCGGAAGGCTTCAAGCAGGGCGCGCCGGCGAAGTTCATGAACGGCGAGGATTGGGTGCAGACCTACCTCGACAATGTCTACGTAGGCCCCGAAAACGTGATGCTGAAGGAAGGCGGCTTCAAGAAGCAGATCGCCGGCTTCAACGTCGAACGTATCGGCAACACCGCGCGTTCGCTCGCCTTCGGCCGCTACGCCTACAACATTGCCCGCGAATGGGCGATGCAGCGCAAGCAGTTCGGCCGTCTGCTTTGCGAATTCCAGGGAATCCAGTGGAAATTCGCCGATATGAAGATGAAACTCGACGCCGGCCAGCTGCTGCTCTACAAAGCAGCGGTCAATGCCGACAGCGGCATCCCGTCGGCCGAGGACACCGCAATCGCCAAGGCCTTTTGCAATCAGGCCGGGTTTGACATCTGCAACGAGGCGATGCAGATCATGGGCGGCATGGGTTACACCGACGAATCGCTGGTGGAATACTGCTTCCGCAAGTGCCGCGGCTGGATGATCGCCGGCGGCTCGATCGAAATACTCAAGAACCGCATTGCCGAGGGCGTGTTCGAACGCTCGTTCTCGCAGCGTCCGCCAAAAACCTGACCCCTTCAGCCACAGAGGTCGCAGAGAACTCGGTGAAAACAAAACACGGAAAAACCGGGGGTCAGGCCTTCGGATTTCGCTGTGAATTCTGTGTACCCCTCAAGGGGGTATTGTGAAGAATCCTCTGTGGCTAATCGCCTTTGAATTTGACCTTCATGTCCACCAGCAAACTTTACCAGGCCGTATTTGCCCCCCGCACCATCGCGCTGATCGGCGCATCGGGTGACGAACGCAAGAATACTTCCCGGCCGCAGCGCTATCTGCGCAAGCACGGTTATGCCGGAAAGATCATCCCGGTCAATCCGGGGCGCGACGAAATTTTTGGCGACAAGGCCTACCCCGACGTCACCGCGATTCCCGGCGACGTAGATCACGCCTTTGTCATGGTGCCGACCAATGCCGTGCCGGCGGCTTTGGCGCAATGCGTAGAGAAAAAGATTCCTGTCGTCACTGTTTACAGCGACGGCTTCGCCGAAACCGGCGCCGCCGGCCGTGAGAAGCAGCAGAAACTGAATGACCTGATCCGCGGCAGCAGCACCCGGCTGGTCGGCCCCAACTGCATCGGCTTGCTGAGCACCCAGACCCACCTCGCGCTGTCAGTCAATGCGGTGCTGGAAAAACTCGACATCACGCCGGGCGGGCTCGCCATCGTGTCGCAGTCGGGCAGCATGATGGGCGGACTGATGTCGCGCGGCCTCGGCCGCGGCGTCGGCTTCTCCAAACTGATATCGGTGGGCAACGAGGCCGACCTCGGCGTCGGCGAGCTCGCCGGGCTGCTGGTCGATGATCCGCACACCGATGCCATCCTGCTGTTTATGGAAACCATGCGCGATGCGCCGCACCTCGCTGACGCCGCGCGCCGCGCCTACGACGCCGGCAAACCGGTCATCGTGTACAAGCTCGGGCGCTCCGAAGTCGGCCAGGACCTGGCGGCCTCGCACACCGGCGCGATGGCGGGCACCGATGAAGCCGTGGACGCTTTTTTCAAAGCGCACGGCATACTGCGCGTCGACACGCTGGAATCCCTGTTTGAGCTGCCGGCGCTGGTGCAGGGACGCAAGCCGAACAAGCGCCATCGCGTTGCGGCAATGACCACCACCGGCGGCGGCGCAGCCTGCGTCGTTGATCGCATCGGCACTTACGGCGTCGATGTGGTCGGCCCTGATGACGCGCTGGTGGCTGCGCTGGCGCAGAAAAACATCACGATCAGCAAGTCGCGCATCACCGACCTGACGCTGGCCGGCGCAAAGAAAGAGATCTACGGCGGCGTGTTGAATGCGCTGCTGGCCTCCGACCACTGCGACCTGGTGCTGGCTGTCGCCGGCAGCTCAGCGCAGTTTCAGCCGCAGATCGCGGTCGAACCACTGATTGAGGCCGACCGTCGCGGCAAGGCCCTAGCGGTGTTTCTCGCGCCGCACGCCGAAGCATCTCTGAAACTGCTCGCCGGTGCCGGCATCGCCGGCTTCCGCACCCCGGAGTCCTGTGCCGATGCCATTCGCGCCTGGCGCCAATGGACGCCGCCTGCAGAAATTCCGGCGCCCGATGCCAGACGCACGGCCGCCGCCGGCAAGCTGCTGCAGGCCGCCGCCGGCAAACAATTGAACGAACAGCAGGCCTGCGCGGTGTTCGGTGCGCTGGGCGTGCCGCAGGCGCAGACTGCAGTGATGGCCGATGCCGGCGCAAAAGTCGACATCGGCTGGCCGGTGGTCGCGAAGATCCTGTCTCCGGACATTGCGCACAAGACCGACGCCGGCGGCGTGGTGCTGAACATTGCCGACGCCGGCGCGCTGAAACAGGCGGCGAATGACATCTTCACGCGCGTCAAAGCAAAGCATCCGCAGGCAACACTCAACGGCATCCTGGTGCAGCGCATGGAGCGCGGGCTGGCCGAAGTCATTGTCGGTTACAAACGCGACCCGCAGGTCGGACCGCTGGTGGTCATCGGCATCGGCGGCGTGCTCGCCGAGATTTACCATGACTTCGCGATGCGGCTCGCCCCTGTCACGGTGGACGCCGCCATGCAGATGATCGACGAGGTCAAGGGTCTGGCGGTCATCCGCGGCTATCGCGGCATGCCGCGCGGTGATTGCGCGGCACTGGCACAGGCCGTTGCGGCCTTTTCGCAACTGGCCGCGTTCGACGATATCGCCGAGGCCGAGATCAATCCGCTGATGGTGCGGAAGGAGAATGAAGGTGTGGTCGCAGTCGACGGCCTGATCGTCAGACGTCAGTCTTAGAACGCAGGAAAACCCGGCTGCCGTGCAGCCCTGATGGAGGTAACAACCTATGGCACAAAGCCTGGGCGAAAAGCTGGATGCCGGCCAGCCGTTCCCGGACCTGGCATTCAAACTGGTCAACGGTGAAACCCGCAGCATTCCGGAAATCGCCGCTGGACAATGGAGCGTGCTGCTCCTGTATCGCGGCGACTGGTGAAGGTACTGCCGTCAGCAGTTGGCTGACTACCAAACCTGGCTGCCCGAGTTCAGGAATCTGGGCGTCACGCTCATGGCCGCATCCGTGGACACGCTCGAGGAAGCACGCAAGACCGTCGAAAACCAGAAGCTCACCTACCCGGTCGGCTATGGCCTTGATTACGCGGACGTCAGCCGCCGCACTGGCGCATTCGTCGAACACGAGCGCAAAATCCTGCATGCGACCGGGTTTGTGCTCAAGCCGGACCTGACGATACAGGTCGCGGCTTATTCCACCGGCCCGATCGGCCGGCTCACGCCGAATGACGTGACTTCTCTGGTCAGGCTGGTCACCAAGAAGTAGCGCAGGCACGGCAAACGCAAGTTACAGGAGAACGATATGCTGATAGAACAACTCGCCGATTACGCCATCCGTGAACAAAGCTCGACATTGCCGCCCGAGGTCATGCACCACGCCAAGCGCGCGGTCATCGACTGGTACGCGTCGCTGTTGCCGGGCAGCATCGTCACGCCGGCGACCCTGATGGAAGAGGCATTTGCCGAAGATCTGGACCGCGGCCGCGCCCGCCTTGCCACCGGCCGCCGCGCCACACTGCGCGCTGCCGCACTGATCAACGGCGCAGCATCGCATTCAGTGGAATTCGACGATATCTATCGCGATGCCGGTTACCACCCGGGCAGCCCGGTGATCTCTGCGGCACTGGCCGCAGCACAGGCGAGCGGCGCGTCGGGTGAGAAGTTCCTGCGCGGCGTCATCGTCGGCTATGAGATCTCCACCCGGCTGGGCGAGGCCATCATGCCTTCGCATTACAAGTACTGGCACACCACCGGCACCGTCGGCTCCTTCGGCGCCGCCGCCGCCGCGGCCACGATTTTTGGCGCGAACAAGGCGCAATTCATGCATGCGCTGGCCACCGTCGGCAGTTTTGCCTCCGGCCTGCAGCAGGCGTTCCGTTCCCAGGCCATGACCAAGCCGCTGCACGGCGGCCATGCGGCAGACGCCGGCTGCTGGGCGGCGATGTGCGCGATGAAAGGCGTGACCGGCGCGCTCGACATGATCGACGGCGAGGTCGGCTTCGGCAACGCCATGAGCGTGAACCCGGACTGGAGCAAGGCCACGCGCGGCCTCGGCACCGACTACCATATCGTGCATGTGACGTTCAAAAACCACGGCTGCTGCGGCCACACCTTCCCGTCCATCGACGGCGTGCTGCATCTGCAGCGCGAACACAAGTTCACGCACAAAGACGTCAAACGCATCAAGCTGGCCACCTACAAGGCGGGGCTGGACATCATCAACAACGCCAACCCGGAGGGCGAGTACCAGGCCAAGTTCAGCATTCAATACACCGTCGCGCATGCACTGGTACATGGCAGCGTGCGCCTGAACGCTTTCCTGCCCGATCACCTCAACGATGCCGATGTGCGCGCAACGATCAAGAGAATCGAGCCGGTGGCCGATCCGGAAATTTCGAAGGGATATCCGCTCAAGCGCGAGGCCCAGGTCGAGGTCGAGCTCAATGACGGTCGCAAGTTCTCCCACTTCCAGCCTTATCGCAAAGGCGATCCGGAGCTGCCGCTGACCGACGAGGAACTGAACGACAAGTTCACGGAACTCGCCGAGCCCGTGCTGGGCAAGGCCGCAGCCGCAGCACTGCTCGCGCAGTTATGGAAAACCGACAAGCTGCCCAATGTCGAGTACGACACCGGCAGCAAAATGAAACGGGCTGCTGGCTGACCTCATTACACAAGCATTCAATCACCGGAGCATGACCGCATGAATAAAATTCTGCTGATGGTGGCACTGGCTTTCATGGTTGCGCCGGCCGGGGCAGCGGAAACGTTCCCGACTCGCCCTGTTCGCCTCGTCGTGCCCTACGCGCCCGGCGGCAACGTCGACATCTCCGCGCGCATCATCGCCGCGCCGCTGGGTGAACTGCTCGGCCAGACCATCGTGGTCGACAACCGCCCGGGAGCGGGCGGCAACCTCGGTGCGTCACTGGTCGCCAAGGCCACGCCCGACGGCTACACACTGCTCGTGGGTTCCAGCGGTCCGCTGTCGGTCAATCCGGTCATTTTCAAGAGCCTGCCCTACGACTCGCTGAAGGATTTCGCACCGATCTCGACGGTGCAGGCCGTGCCGCTGGTGGTGCTGGCCAGTCCGAAATCCGGGTTCAATTCGATCGCCGATCTCGTCACTGCCGCCAAAGCCCGGCCGGGCAAAGTGACCATGGCCTCCGCCGGTGCGGGCACAACCAACCACTTCGCGATCGAACTCTTCGCCAGCATGGCCGGCGTGCAGGTACTGCATGTGCCGTACAAGGGCAGCGGTCCGGCGCTGTCGGAACTGCTCGGCGGGCAGGTCGAAACCATGGTGGACCAGCTGGCCGCGTCCATCGGCTACGTCAAGGATGGGCGGCTAAAAGTGCTGGCGGTGACCACGACGCAACGGGCCGCAGCGCTGCCCAACGTGCCGACGCTGGATGAGCTCGGCTACAAGGGCTATCACGCGGCGACACTGCTCGGCCTGCTGGCACCGGCCGGCACGCCGAAGCCGGTCATCAGCAAACTCAACGCTGCGATGCGCCAGGTCATGGACAACGCCGCGGTCAGCGCGCGGTTTCGCGGCCTCGGCGCCAACCCCGGCGCCAGTTCACCGGAGGAGTTCAGCACGCGCATCCGCGACGAACTGGCCCAGTGGCAGGCGCTGGTAAAAAAACTCAATCTCAAGTTCGAGTAGGCACAGGAAACCGACCATGGCAAAACATAACGAGCGTCTGACCACCCGTCTGCGCACCCTGCTCGCACGCCCCGGCTGTATCGTTGCCCCCGGCGTGGCCGATGCCTTCGGCGCGCGGCTGGTGAAAATGGAAGGCTTCGAGGCGGTATACATGACCGGCTTCGGCACCAGCCTGACCCGTCTGGGCATGCCCGACGTCGGCCTGCTCACCGCCACCGAAATGATCGACAACGCCGGCCGCATCGCCGATGCGTCGGAACTGCCTGTGATCGCCGATGCCGACACCGGTTACGGCAATCCGATCAACACCCGCCGCACCATCCGCGATTACGAAAAAGCGGGCGTCGCCGGTGTGCACCTCGAGGACCAGGCCTGGCCCAAGCGCTGCGGCCATCTCGCCGGCAAGCGCGTCATCCCCGTTGAGGAGATGGTGGCCAAGATCAAGGCCGCCTGCGATGCGCGACGCGACGACGATTTCGTCATCATCACGCGCACCGACGCCATCGCCGTCGAAGGCATGGATGCCGCGCTGGAACGCGGCGAGCGTTACCGTGAAGCCGGCGCCGATGTGCTGTTCATCGAAGCACCGGTCGGGCGCGCCGAGGTCGAGGTCGTCGCCAAACGGTTCAAAGGCGTACCGCTGCTCTACAACATGGCGGCGAGCGGCAAGACCCCGGACCTGCCCGCGGATGAACTCGGCAAGCTCGGCTTCAAGCTCGCGATTTATCCGAACTGGATGCTGCTCGCGGCGATCCCGGCGATGCAGAACCTGCTGCGCGAACTGAAAAAAACCGGCTCCATTGCGCACATGCGCGACAAGGTGGCGAACTTCAAGCAGTTCACCGACATCGCCGGCCTGCCCGAAGTGATGGAACTGGAGCAGCGCTACGGCCTGCCCGACGATCAGCGCGCCGCCTTGTGATAGCATATAAATAATTGATTTTATTGAGATAATTATGGCCGCGCCGCGCACGCTATTCGACAAGATCTGGGACAGCCACGTCATCGTCGAGAAGCCCGACGGTGACGCCTTGCTGCACATCGACCGCAACTTCGTGCACGAGGGTTCGTTCCATGCCTTCGGCGCGCTGGCCAAGGAAGGCCGCAAGGTGCGCATGCCGCGACAGAATTTCGCGGTTGCCGATCACTACGTGCCGACCGTGGGCCGCGACCGCGGCCTCGCCGCAGTTGAAGATGATGACGCGCGCCACATGATCGGCCTGCTGGAGGGAAACTGCCGCAGCAACGACATCGTGCATTACGGCATGGCCGACGCGCATCAGGGCATCGTGCATGTCATCGGCCCCGAACTCGGCATCACCCAGCCCGGACTGACCATCACCTGCGGCGATTCGCATACCTCCACGCACGGCGCACTGGGCGCCTACGCCTTCGGCACCGGTGCCTCGCAGTTGAAACAGATCCTTGCCACGCAATGCCTATGGCTCAAGCGGCCGAAAACGCTGCGCGTCACCGTCAACGGCAAACTCGCACCCGGCGTCACCGGCAAGGACGTGGTGCTGGCCATCATCGCGAAAATCGGCACCGCGGGCGCCACCGGCCATGTCATCGAATTCGCCGGCCCCGCAATCCGCAGCCTGAGCATCGAAGGCCGGCTCACCGTCTGCAACATGGCGATCGAAGCCGGCGGCCGCGCCGGCATGATCGCGCCGGATGACACGGTTTATGAATACCTGCACGGGCGCGAGTACGCACCCAAGGGTGCGGACTGGGACGCCGCGCTGGCGCAATGGCGCGCGCTGCCCGGCGACGACGGTGCCCGGTTCGACCGTGATGTGACACTGGACGGCACCAAACTCGAACCCATGGTGACCTGGGGCACCAGCCCCGAAGAGGCGCTGCCGGTATCGGGCCGCGTGCCGGATCCATCGTCCCTCGGTGACACCAACAAGCGCGACCACGCCAGGCTGGCGCTGTCGTACATGGACCTCAAGCCGGGCACGTTGCTCACCGACATCAAAATCGATCGCGCATTCATCGGCAGCTGCACCAACGGGCGCATCGAAGATCTGCGCGCCGCGGCCGCGGTGCTCAAGGGCCGCAAGGCGGCGATCCCGGCCTGGGTGTCACCGGGGTCAACCACACTCAAGCGTCAGGCCGAGGCTGAAGGCCTGGACCAAATCTTTCTCGATGCCGGGGTGGAGTGGCGCGCGTCGGGCTGTTCGAGCTGCGCCGCGATGAACGGCGACACCGTGCCCGCGGGGATGCGCTGCGCGTCAACCTCCAACCGCAATTTCGAAGGCCGGCAGGGCAAGGGCGCGCGCACCCATCTGATGAGCCCGGCGATGGCGGCTGCGGCCATCGTCACTGGCCGCGTCACCGACGTGCGCAAACTGCTGGCGGGACAACATTGAATCCAGCATGAACAATGACAAAACCATGCCTCTGACGAGGCTGTCATGTTTTTGGAAAAATCGACATCCATGAAACCTTTCACGACACTGACTGCCATCGCCGTGCCCTTCGACATGGCGAACATCGACACCGACCGCATCATCCCCGTGCGGTTCCTGCGCAAGCTGCGCAACGACAAGGCCGGGTACGATCCCTACCTGTTTCACGACATGCGCTTTGACGGGGAGGGCCGCGAGAAGCCGGAATTCGTGCTCAACCAGCCGGCCTACCGCAATGCCGGCATCCTGGTGGCCGGCGCCAATTTCGGCTGCGGCTCCTCGCGCGAGGGCGCCGTTTATGCACTGCTCGACTACGGCATCCGCGCCGTCATCGCGCCCTCGTTCGGCGACATCCATTATGCCAACGAACTGCAGAACGGCATGCTGCCGGTCACCCTGCCCGAAGAAATCTGCCGCGGCCTGCGACAGCAGTTGCAGGCCAAACCCGGCGCCACACTCGCCATCGACCTGCCGGCGCAGACCGTCACCGACACCCTCGGCGACGTGCACCCGTTCATGATCGACCCGGTGTACAAGGAGCGCCTGCTCAAAGGACTGGATGACATCGGGCTGGTCATGGAACAGCTGCCGGCGATCGAGACCTTTGAGCAGGCGTACCACGCGCAGCGCCCCTGGCTCGCCTGACTCCCTGCGCGGGCGGTCACGACCGCCATCGCTGCGCTATCATCGGCCCGAAAAGGAGCGCCACACATGCTGGTCAACAGCGTCGCCTACCGGGACGGCAGGAAAATTGCAGACGTCGCGCGCGAGGACATACACAAATGGCTCGCGCAGAATGACGGCATCCTGTGGGTGGCCGTGCGCGACCCCGAGCCTCACGAGCTGGACCGGCTGGAGGAGCAGTTCGGCCTGCATCCGCTCGCCATAGAGGATGCGCGCCACGGCCATCAGCGGCCGAAGTTCGAGGAATATGGCGATCTGCTTTTTTTCGTGATGCACATGATCGAGCCCGACGGCGACGAACTGCGCATCGGCGAAGTCAGCATTTTCGTCGCCCGCAATTATGTGCTGTCGGTGCGCAATCGCAGTGAGCGCAACTTCCAGGATGTGCGCGCGCGCTGCGAGCGCGAACCGGAACTGATGCGGCACGGCACCGGCTACATTCTCTACGCACTGATGGACGCCGTCGTCGACCGTTACTTTCCTATCCTCGATGCGATCGAATCAAAACTCGAAACCATCGAGGACCAGATTTTCTCCGGCAAGTCACCGCGCGCCAATATTGAAGCGCTGTATGACCTGAAACAGCAGCTGATGACACTGAAGCACGCCACGGCGCCGCTGCTCGAGGCCGTCAGTAAAATGCACGGTGGACGGGTGCCCCAGGTGTGCGCGGGACTGGGCGATTATTTCCGCGACGTGTCCGACCACCTGGTGCGCATCAACCAGAGCATAGACGCCGCGCGCGAGATGGTGACCACGGCGATTTCGGTCAATCTTTCCCTGATCACGCTGCAGGAGAATGAAGTCACCAAACGCCTCGCCGGATACGCCGCCCTGGTGGCCGTGCCCACGCTGATCGCCGGCATCTACGGCATGAACTTCAAGGCCATGCCCGAACTGCAATGGGAGTTCGGCTATCCGATGGCCGTTGGCGCCATGGTAGCCATCGACGGTTACCTGTTTTACCGCCTGCGCAAGGCCCGGTGGCTGTAATCGCCGGCGCGGCCGTCATCGGCGGCGGGCCCGCCGGATTGATGGCCGCGGAAGTGCTGCTCACGGGCGGCGTGGCGGTCGACATTTACGATGCGATGCCGTCGGTGGGCCGCAAGTTTCTGCTTGCCGGCAAGGGTGGATTGAACCTCACCCATGCCGAGCCGGCGGAGAAATTCCTCACGCGATATGGCCAACGCCGCGCGCAATTGCAACCGCTGCTGGCCGCGTTCGGTGCCGGCGAATTGCGCGCCTGGGTTCAGGACCTCGGTATTGAGACCTTTGTCGGCACCTCGCAGCGGGTATTCCCCAAGGAAATGAAAGCGGCTCCACTGCTGCGCGCGTGGCTGCACCGGCTGCGCGCAGCCGGTGCACGCATCCATGTACGCCATCGCTGGACCGGCTGGGCGGAAAACGGCGACCTGCGGTTTGCTGCACCACAGGGCGAGGTTGTTGCGACCCCCGCATGCACCGTCCTGGCCATGGGCGGCGGCAGCTGGGCGCGGCTGGGCTCCGACGGCGCCTGGGTGCCGCTGCTGGCGGCGCGCGGCATCGCCATCGCGCCGCTGCGCCCGTCGAACTGCGGGTTCACCGTGGAGTGGAGCGCGCATTTCCGCACCCGCCATGCGGGACACGCAGTCAAGGCGATCACGGCCACGTTCACCGATGCACAGGGCATCACGCATTGCCGTCAGGGCGAATTCATCGTCACCGAGTATGGCGTTGAGGGCAGCCTGATTTACGCGCTGTCGGCAGCGTTGCGCGACACCATCGCTGCAGAGGGCAGCGTCCTGCTGACGCTTGATCTAGCGCCCGGAAAAGACCTCGCGCGCGTGGGCACCGAAGTCGCGCATCCGCGCGGCTCGCGCTCGCTGTCAAGCCATCTGCAGGGCCGCGTCGGTATCGCCGGCGTCAAGGCCGGCCTGCTGCGTGAGGTCCTCAGCGCCGCGGACATGAAGGATGCGCCACGCGTCGCCGCGACCATCAAGGCGCTGCCGCTGCGTCTGAGTGCGGCGCGCCCCTTGGACGAAGCCATCAGCAGTGCCGGTGGCGTGCGTTTTGATGCGCTGGACCGGCGGCTGATGCTGCGCGCGCTGCCGGGCGTATTCTGTGCCGGCGAAATGCTCGACTGGGAAGCGCCAACCGGGGGTTATCTGCTCACCGCGTGTTTTGCCACGGGGCGGGCAGCCGGAACCGGCGCGCTTCAGTGGCTGGCGGCGCAAAAAGGGACTGGTTCAGATTCACGTTGAGTGCCTGCGCTGTACCCGACGCAATTTCACTCATCAAACGAATGGCCCGCGCCCTGCGCCCTGCGCCCTGCGGCTAGCGTCGCACCAACAGCAGCTCCAGTATGCGCTGATAGATTTTCTGCAGCGGCTCGATTTCGGCCACCGGCAGGCACTCGTTAACCATGTGGATGGTGGCGTTGGTGGGGCCGCATTCGACGACCTGCGGACAGATGTCGGCAATGAAACGTCCGTCGGAAGTGCCCCCGGTGGTCGAGAGTTCGGTGGTGACGCCGGTGACCTCCCTGATCGCCTGCGCCACGGCGTCGACCAGATCGCCCTTCTTGGTCAGAAACGGCCGGCCATCCTGGCGCCATTCAAGATCGTAGTGCACATCGTGTTTGTCGAGTATGCCGTGCACCCGCGTCTGCAGTGTTTCAACCGTGCTCGCGGTCGAATGGCGGAAATTGAACTGCACCCGCGCCGTGCCGGGAATCACGTTGTTGGCGCCGGTGCCGGCGGTGAAATTGGAAATCTGCCAGGTCGTCGGCGGAAAATACTCGTTGCCGCGATCCCATTCCGTAGTCGCCATTTCAGCGATCGCCGCGGCCACCTCGTGGATCGGATTACGCGCCATGTGCGGATAGGCCACATGGCCCTGCACGCCGTTGACGGTGAGTATGCCGGTCAG
>JBFKCU010000025.1:0-14702 GCA_041620115.1 Burkholderiales bacterium
GAAGAAAGCGGCGGGATATTGCGGCAATGCAGATCCGCTGACCACGCGTCGCGTCTGTGCATTCAGGGGCATTTCGTAACCGCGCCCGCCACTGCCCCGGCTGAAGGTGATGCGCAACGCACAATCGGGCATAACCGCTGCGATCGTGCTGATGTCCTGACGCACATCCGCCTCTGCCGCTGGCGTCAGCGCCAGTGCGCGGCAGTCGGCCATCAGTTTGGCCCATTGCTGCGGCCACAGCTCGGGCATGCCTGCGCGCATTGCCAGTGTGCGAAAAACGCCGTCACCGTAGGCAAAGCCGCGATCATCGGCCGGAATGACTGCCGCCGGCGCACCGTCAACAAGCACCATGGTCATATCAGTTCAGGTTGCCGGATGATCCGGCGAAAACTCAAGACCGGATCAGATCTTGCGGAACACCAGGCTGCCGTTGGTGCCGCCGAATCCGAAGGAGTTGGAAAGCGCAACGTCAATCTTCATCGGCCGCGCGGAGTTCGGCACGTAATCGAGATCGCATTGCGGATCCTGATCAAGCAGGTTAATCGTGGGCGGCGCAATCTGATCGCGTATGGCCAGCACCGAGAATACGGCTTCGATTCCACCGGCAGCGCCCAACAGATGGCCGGTCATGGACTTGGTTGAGCTGACGCACAGCTTTTTCGCATGCACGCCGAAGCAGTTTTTCACGGCGACGGTTTCGGCGATGTCGCCCAGCGGCGTCGAGGTGCCATGGGCGTTGATGTAATCCACCTGATCATGGTTGAGCCCGGCGTTACGCAGGGTATTGTTCATGCACCGCACAGCACCGGCGCCATCTTCACACGGCGCCGTAATATGGTGCGCGTCCGCACTCATGCCGTACCCGGCCAGTTCGCAGTAAATCCGCGCGCCGCGCGCCTTGGCGTGCTCGTATTCTTCAAGCACCAGCACACCCGCCCCCTCACCCATGACGAATCCGTCACGGTCTTTATCCCACGGCCGGCTTGCTGTCGCAGGATCGTCATTGCGCGAGGATAATGCGCGTGCCGCGCAGAATCCACCGATGCCGAGCGGTGAAATTGTAGACTCCGCGCCGCCCGCGATCATGATGTCGGCGTCGCCGTATTCAATCAGCCGCCCTGCCTCACCGATGCTGTGATTGGCAGTGGTACAGGCGGTCACCACGGAGATGTTGGGTCCCTGCAGGCCATGCATGATCGACAACTGCCCCGAAATCATGTTGATGATCGTGCCGGGCACGAAAAACGGCGAGATCTTGCGCGGTCCGCCTGCGAGCATGGCATTGTGCGTTTCTTCGATCAGCGGCAGACCACCGATACCGGAGCCGATGCACACGCCGATCATCTCCCGGTTGAGGCGATCAAGATCCAGCCCCGCATCCTTCATCGCATCGATACCGGCTGCCAGGCCATAATGAACAAAAACGTCAAACCGCCGCGCCTCCTTGGCCGGAATGTAGCGACTGGCATCAAATCCTTTGACCTCGCCGGCAATTTGCGAAGCATATGCCGATGCGTCAAAACGCGTGATCCTGGTGATGCCTGATTTACCTGCGGTGATGTTGGCCCAGGATTCGTCCAGACCAATGCCGACCGGGGAAATAATTCCCAGACCGGTCACGACAACTCTACGGGTGGTGGGGCGTGGCATGTCTCAACTGGCAAGGGCAGACTGAGCCCCGGCCATTCTGGTTGATTTCGGTGGAAGGGGAATTCCCTTCCCTAGAATTCAGGCTTTGATGTTCGACTTGATGTAGTCGACTGCCTGCTGGACCGTGGTGATTTTCTCGGCATCTTCGTCGGGAATCTCGGTCTCGAACTCCTCCTCCAGCGCCATCACGAGCTCGACGGTGTCCAGCGAGTCTGCGCCCAGATCATTGACGAATGACGAGTCGTTTTTGACGTCCGCATCGTTGACGCCCAGTTGCTCGGCAACAATCTTTTTGACGCGTTGCTCGATATTTTCCATCTACTGTTCCCTTTCGCGTTGCTTGAAGATAATGGATCGATCCGAACCATCGACTAAGTCGTCGGAGCGCCCCTGTAAAAGCGCAAATTTTACCACAAACTCGTTTTTAAAAAACTTTGTAAAACAGCAAGTTAGGCGCTATTGCCCGCTTTGTATGATTGCTGTGTCGCGCATTCTAGCTCATGTGCATGCCGCCGTTCACATGTAATGTACAGCCGGTGATGTACGCAGCCGCATCGGAGGCCAGAAAAACGACGGTTCCGGCCACGTCCTCGACCGTGCCCAGGCGCCCCAGCGGAATCTGTCCGACCAGGCCCTCGCGCTGTGCATCGCTGAGCTCCCGCGTCATGTCGGTGTCGATGAATCCCGGTGCGACGCAGTTTACGGTGATGTTACGGCTGCCGATCTCCCGTGCGAGCGCCCGGGAAAAGCCCTCAACGCCCGCCTTGGCTGCCGCATAATTGCTTTGCCCGGCATTACCCATCGCACCGATGACCGAAGTGATGTTGATGATCCGGCCTGTTCGTGCCTTCATCATGCCGCGCATGACCGCTTTGGACAGCCGGTACACCGACTTCAGGTTCGTCGACATGATGGCGTCCCATTCATCGTCCTTCATGCGCATCAACAGGTTGTCCCGGGTGATTCCCGCATTGTTGACGAGTATGCCGATGTCACCCCATTGCTGCTGGACTGCCGCCAGTGCCGCGTCAACCTGTGCAGGGTCATTGACGTCGAGCGCATAACCCGCTCCGCTGATGCCGGCCGCTGCCAGTTCTTTGGTAATGCCCTCGGCGCCGGTCGCGGTCGTCGCTGTTCCTGCGATCGTCGCGCCTGCCGCCCCCAGCGCCAATGCAATGCCCTTGCCGATGCCACGCGACGCACCGGTGACCAGCGCGACTTTGCCTTTAAGTGTACTCATCGTAACGCCTCCAGAGTCTGTTCAAGCGAGGCCGGATCAGTCACTGCGTATCCCTGCAGGCCGTCAACAATGCGTTTGGTCAGGCCGTTAAGCACCTTGCCCGGGCCGCATTCGACGACATGCGTGGCACCCTGCGTAGCGAACGCCTGCACAGTCTCAACCCAGCGTACCGGATTGCACGCCTGGCGTGCCAGGGCTGCCTTGATCTGCGCCGGGTCCGCCACGATCGCAACATCAACGTTGTTCACCACTGCAATCTGCGGCGGGCGAAACGTGATTTCCTGCATCCGCACCTGCAGGCGATCTGCCGCCGGCCTGAGCAATGACGAGTGAAACGGTGCGCTGACGGGCAGCATCACCGCGCGCTTCGCACCTTTGGCTTTGGCCGCTGCCGCGGCCCGTTCGACCGCGGCCTTGTGCCCGGCGATGACCACTTGATTGGGCGCGTTGAAATTGACGGGTTCCACAATTTCACCTTGCGCCGAATCGGCACAAGCTGCACGCACTGCATCATCCTCGAGCCCGAGTATGGCCGCCATGGCACCGGTCCCCCGGGGAACCGCTTCCTGCATCGCCTGTGCCCGAAAGCGCACCAGCGGTACAGCGTCGGCAAAATCAATCACGCCGGCAGCAACCAAAGCCGTGTATTCACCGAGGCTGTGTCCGGCCAGCAGCGCAGGCACAGGTCCGCCGGCATGCTGCCACGCGCGATACATCGCGTATGCGGCCGTCAGCATCACCGGCTGCGTGTTGACCGTCAAATTAAGTTCTTCTGCGGGGCCTTCGGCCACCAGTTGCCACAGATCCTGACCCAGCGCAGCCGAAGCTTCGGCAAACGTGTCGCGCACCACCTTTGATTCAGCGAAGCCCTGCATCATGCCTACGGTCTGCGAGCCCTGCCCCGGAAAAACCAGTGCCAATTTCATTCGATCGTCCTCACCACTTCAAAAGAACCGCGCCCCAGGTAAATCCACCGCCCACGCCTTCGAGCAGCACATGATGTCCCGGACGGATGCGGCCGTCACGCACCGCTTCGTCGAGCGCCAACGGCACCGAAGCCGCCGAGGTATTGGCATGACGGTCCACGGTGACGATAACCCGTTCCATTGACAGCCCCAGTTTCTTCGCCGTCGACTGGATGATGCGGATGTTCGCCTGATGCGGAATCAGCCAGTCGACATCGCTTTTCTGCAAGCCCGCAGCTTCCAGCGTTTCCAGTGCCACTTCCTCCAGCACTCTGACGGCGAACTTGAACACCGCGCCGCCCTCCATCTGCAGCAATGGCCGCCCCCTGACTTTTCCACCGGATACGGAACCGGGCACCGAGAGTATTCCGGCATGGCTGCCGTCTGCGTGCAATTTCGTCGCCAGGATTCCGGGTTCGCTGCTGCGCTTGAGTACCACCGCGCCGGCGCCGTCGCCAAACAGGACACAGGTGCCGCGATCCTCCCAGTCCAGGATGCGTGAATAGACTTCAGCGCCCACCACCAGGATGTGCTCGTACTGACCCGAACGCATGAACTGGTCGGCCGTGGCCAACGCATAGACAAAACCGCTGCATACGGCTTGCACGTCGAATGCCGGCATGCCCTTGATGCCGAGCTTGTCCTGCAGGATGCAGGCTGTTCCCGGGAAAACCATGTCGGGCGTGGTGGTCGCAACGATGATCAGGTCAAGCTTCTCCGCCGGCAATCCGGCCATCTCAAGCGCACGCCGCGAAGCCTGCAGCGCGAGATCGCTGGCGCTTTCATGGTCTGCTGCGAAATGCCGCTCACGGATGCCCGTGCGCTGCTGGATCCATTCATCCGAGGTTTCTACGATGGCTTCCAGATCCTTGTTGGTCAGCACCTTCTCAGGCAGGTAGCTCCCGGTGCCGATGATGCGTGAGTAAATCCCCGTCATGCAGTTTCAACCTTCACTTGAGATGCCGCCATGCGCTGTGTGATGTGCTCCAGCACGCCGCTGCGAACTTCATCAATCGCATGTTCAATTGCAAAACCGAATCCGTAAACATCCGCTGAGCCGTGACTCTTGATCACCACTCCACGCAGCCCCAGCAGGCTGGCGCCGTTATAACGGCGGTGGTCGACCCGGTTCTTGAAAGCCTTGATCACCGGCAAGGCGACCAGTCCCGCGAGCTTGGTCAGGATATTGCGACCGAATTCCTCGCGCAGATACGTGGCGAGCATTTGCGCCAGTCCTTCCGATGTCTTCAAGGCGACGTTGCCGACGAACCCGTCGCAGACGATAACATCCGTGGTGCCCTTGTAAATATCGTCGCCTTCGACATTGCCGTAAAAATTCAGCCCGCTGCCGCGCAACAGCATCGCGGCATCCTTCACCACGTCGTTGCCCTTGATGTCTTCAGTGCCGATATTGAGCAGTCCCACGCTCGGGCGCGGGTTGTTTTCCACCGATGCGACCAGTTCCGCACCCATGACCGCAAATTGCAGCAGGTGTTCTGCGGTGCAGTCGACATTGGCGCCGAGGTCGAGAATATGGGTGTGCCCTTTTAAGGTAGGCAGCATGCCCGCGATGGCGGGGCGGTCAATGCCGGGCAGCGTTTTGAGCACAAATCGCGATGTGGCCATCAATGCGCCGGTGTTGCCGGCGCTGACGCAAGCCTGCGCCTCCCCGCTTTTGACAAGATCGATGGCAACGCGCATCGACGAGTCCTTCTTGCCGCGCAGCGCATTCGCCGGAGGCTCGTCCATGCCGACCACTTCGGTTGCGTGGCGGACGATCAACTGCGGGCCCGGCGCAACGCCGGCCCGCTTCAGTTCGGCGGTGATGGCATCCTGCAGTCCGACCAGCACAAACCGGCACGCCGGGTCGCGACGCGACCACGCCACGGCGGCAGGCACGGTAACGCGCACGCCGTGATCGCCGCCCATGCAGTCGATGGCTACGGCCACTTCCATCAGGGGTCCTCCACCACTTCGGGTTCCGGTCTTTTATGCCTGCTGCGCCCGGTTACCCGCGATGAATGAGAAATTATTCGCCCTTGGCCTTGATGACCTTCTTGCCGCGATAGTAGCCATTCGGGCTGATGTGATGACGCAGATGCGCCTCACCGGAGGTCGGCTCGACGGCAAGCGCCGGTTTGCCCAACGCGTCGTGTGAGCGATGCATCCCGCGCTTCGAGGGGGATTTCTTGTTTTGTTGAACAGCCATGTCTATCTCCTGAAATTAATTTAACAACGTAACCGTATGTTCACTGTTTGTTCCTGCGCCCCGATTCCAGCAGCGTCGCCAGGCCTGCGAACGGCGCCTGTTTCGCGCCGGTCAGCCCGACGCGGCCCGGGCTGCAATTTTCGGGGTCATGCCTTACCGCCAAGGGAAGGCCCAGCAATATTTCATCCTCAATCAGCTCAAGTAAGTCCAGCTCCTGCCCTGCTTCAATCCACTCCGGCGCATCGGGGTCACCGTCATCCTGCGGCATTTCACCGGGGCGCGCCAAAAGCACCTTTGAATTCAATGCCAGCGGATAAATCATCGGCATCAGACACCGGTCACACCGCAACGGCAGATCGGCGGCAACCTGCAATTCCAGCAGCAGTCGATCGCGCTCATCCTGCCCGCCATTCACCGTGTACGACACAATTCCGTCATTCCCGGACAACCGGTCCTGCAACCGCGGCAACGCCGCCAGCGTCAGTTGGCCGCTGCACTGATTCGCCGCGCGCGCGAACTCGAATGGATCTTCGATGCGATGAACTGCTGCAGGCCCCGACATAAACGGCGCATGATAGTATTTCCGCCCCTCGCTGTCAAAAATAATTATGCTAAATTCCCTGTCAAGCCAAGCACTTAGCGCAGTTGATCCCTGTCGTGCTGCAGTGCAAATCGGGACGATGGCGCTTATCGCCAACAGTTTCAGTGACTTACAACGCCACGCGTGAAGTGCCATGACATCACGTGACCTCGTGCTGGCCTCCTCGTCCAGCTACCGCAAGTCCCTGATTGCGCGCCTTGGGCTGGACTGCCGCAGCCTGGCGCCGGAGATTGACGAACGCGCGTTGGATCAGGAAAGCCCCGTTGAAACCGCCGCGCGTCTCGCCCAGGCAAAGGCTCGCAAGATTGCCCCGGCGGCGCCCCGGGCCCTGATCATCGGCTCGGACCAGGTGGCCGTACTGGGGCAAACAGTCCTCGGCAAACCCGGAACACACGTGGCCGCGGCGCAGCAGTTAGCCGCGATGAGCGGACAGTCTGTGATTTTCCATACCGCACTGTGTCTGCTCGATGCGGCTACTGGCGACCTGCAGGTCGCCAACGTACCCACCCGGGTGCAGTTGCGCGAACTCGATGCCGCTCAAATCGAACGCTATCTGCAACGCGACCAGCCCTACGACTGTGCCGGCAGCGCCAAGATCGAGGCGCTGGGCATCGCGCTGGTCGAGAAAGTCGAAAGCGATGATCCGACTGCCCTGATCGGCCTGCCGCTGATCGCACTGGTCAGCATGCTCAAGCGCGCCGGCGTGGTCATACCGTGATGGCGCCGGGAACCCTGTATCTCCTGCCTACAGGCCTGGGCGACGCAGCACTCAGCGTATTGCCGGAAGGATCGCGCGAGATTGCGCATCGCCTGACTTATTTCATCGCCGAGAATCCCAAGTCGGCGCGTGCGTTCCTGAAGCAGGCCGGCTATCCGCGACCGCTCAACACGGTGACCATGGCCACGCTGAACAAGGACACGCCCGCGGCTCAGTTGCCACAACTGCTGGCACCGCTGCAGGCCGGTAGCGACGCGGCGCTGGTGTCCGAGGCCGGATGCCCGGCGGTGGCGGATCCGGGCGCTCTATTGGTACGGGCGGCCCACCGCAGCGGCATCCGTGTCGTGCCGCTGGTCGGACCTTCCGCGATTTTGCTGGCCTTGATGGCCTCGGGCCTGAACGGACAGCGCTTTATGTTCCATGGGTACCTGCCGGTTGCCGATACGGCGCGCGCGCAGGCAATCGCGGAACTGGAACAACGCTCGCGGCGTGAGGATGCAACCCAGATTTTCATTGAAACACCCTATCGCAATGACGCCATGCTGCAGGCGTTGCTCGCGCACTGCGCGCCGCAAACCTTGTTATGTGTCGCCACCGATATCACGCAGCCGGGCGAGCGGATCCTGACCCGCCGCATCACCGACTGGCGCCGCGATGTTCCGGCGCTCAACAAACGACCGTCGGTGTTCCTGCTGTATGCCGCCGGTGCGCCCGGCGCTATCTGATTGTCAGATTGCCCAGCATACCCAGCTTCATCAGGGTTTCAGCGGTCGCCGCACCAAACCGGCGGGCAAACCGCTCGGCGATGTTTTCCTGCAACGTAAAGTCAACGATATCCTCAGCCTTGATCACTTCGCGGGCAACGTAGTCCAGGCTGCCCAGCGCATCGGCGAGCCCCAGGTCGATGCTTTTCTTGCCGACCCAGAGCAATCCGGAAAACATGTCCGGCGTTTCCTTCAGACGCTTGCCGCGGCCCTGGCGCACCACGTTGATGAATTGCTGGTGGATGTCGTCGAGCATGACTTCGGCATGCGCCCGCTGATCGTCCTGAATCGGTGAAAACGGATCCAGGAATCCCTTGTTCTTGCCGGCAGCGAGCAGACGCCGCTCTACGCCGAGTTTCTCCATGGTGCCGGTGAAACCGAAACCGTCCATCAGCACGCCGATCGAACCGATGATGCTGGCCTTGTCGACGTAAATCTTGTCTGCGGCCGCGGCAATGTAATATCCGCCGGAAGCACAGATATCCTCGACCACCGCGTACAGCGGAATTTGCGGATGCTTGGCGCGCAATCGTTTGATCTCGTCATTGATGTATCCCGCCTGCACCGGACTGCCGCCGGGGCTGTTGATGCGGATGACGACGCCCTTGGTGTTCTTGTCCTTGAATGCGGATTGCAGCCCGCTCATGATCTTGTCGGCACTGGCCTGTCCGCCCGAAGAGATGACGCCATTGATTTCGATCAGTGCTGTGTGGCTGCCCGGCAACGCGTCCCGCCCGCCGACCCAGCCCATGCCAATGAACAGCACGACGACCAGATAAGTCAGAAACGCCAGTTTGAAGAAAACGCCCCAGCGACGTGCGCTGCGTTGTTCCCTGACTGCGGCGAGCGCCACTTTTTCCAGGACGCCACGCTCCCATTGCGGGCCATTGGGTTGCTGTTCAGACATTTAAATTCCTTTAAAAACAATATAGTACATGAAATTTCTGTGCTTGCGGCGTCACTGCGACGTTAACAGCCAGTCGCGCAATCCGCGCACCTCGTCCACCATCAACAGCGGATTGCACGCCGCCAGCGCGTCGCGCGGGTGTGCACCATAGGTCACCGCCACCGCAGCGACACGGGCGGCATTGGCCATCTCCAGGTCGTGGGTGGTATCGCCGATCATCACCGTCGTCGCCGGCGGCGTCGCGAGCGCGTCCATGACCGCTTCAAGCATGCCCGGATGCGGCTTGGCAAAACCCTCGTCGGCGCAGCGCGTGACATGAAAAAAATCGCCTGTGCCCGTGGCCTTCAGCGCGCGGTCCAGTCCGCGACGACTCTTGCCTGTGGCCACAGCCAGCATGAAACCGGCGTCATGCAGTTCGCGGATCATATCCGCCGCGCCGGGAAACAAGGTCGTGCCGCCGTCACGCCGCAGAAAATGCACGCGGTAACGGTCCACGACTCGCGGATACTCATCCGGCGGCAGTTCCGGCAGGATGTATTTCATTGCATCGTCGAGCCCCAATCCGATCACGTACTTCGCCTGCTCGGTACTGGGCACGGGCAAGGCCAGTTCGCTGCAGGCCGCTTGCAGGGACTCGGCAATGGCCGCGGCTGAGTCCATCAGCGTGCCGTCCCAGTCGAACACCAGCAAATCAAACGGTTTTGGCATGGCTTTTCAGGCGCGCGGCGGTTTCGTTGAAGGCCTGCAAATCCGCCGGCAACGGGGCGTCGATGGTCACCCGCTCCCGACTCAGCGGATGGGTGATGACGGCGCGCCAGGCATGCAGATACATGCGTTTGAGCCCCTGCTTCGCCAGTGTCTTGTTCAACGCGAAATCCCCGTATTTGTCGTCACCAAGTATCGGAAAGCCGAGATGGGCCAGATGCACCCGGATCTGATGCGTGCGCCCGGTTTTGAGTTCGGCATCGAGCAGGCTGTACGGACCTACGCGTCGTTCGAGGCGGAATACCGTTACTGCCCGGTCCCCGTCCGCACCCACGCTGACACGCCGCTCACCCGAGGACAGCACATATTTTTGCAACGGCAGCTCGACCACCCGCTTGCGTTCGGTCCATTTACCCTGCACCAGCGCGTGATAACGCTTTTCGGTTTCGCCGGCCTGCAACTGGCGATGCAGTTCCACCAGTGCCGCCCGCTTCTTGGCCAGCATCAGCACGCCCGAGGTCTCACGATCCAGCCGGTGCACCAGTTCCAGGAACCGGCCCTCCGGCCGCGCCTGGCGCAGGGCTTCGATCACGCCGAAACTGACGCCGCTGCCACCATGCACGGCCACGCCGGCCGGCTTATTGATGACCAGCAGCGCCTCGTCTTCAAACAGGATGTCCGGCTTGAAACCGGCCCCCGAGGGGCCCTTGGTCGGGGTTTTCTGCGCCGTCCGGACGGGCGGGATGCGTACCACATCCCCCGCCTGCAGCCGGTAATCCGGGCCGATACGGCCGCTGTTGACCCGGACCTCGCCGCTGCGCAGGATCCGGTAAATATGGCTTTTCGGGACCCCTTTCAGTATGCGCATCAGATAGTTGTCGATACGCTGCCCGGCGGAATCCTCGCCAATCGGCTGTCGCAATGCGGAATCTTTACTTAACTTGTTCATTTACTTATACTTCTTTGCAGTGCTCCCCTAGCGGACGACGCGGATGCCGAAACCGGCACCACGGGCCTTAGCCCGACGCGGCGGAATTCCGGGACGGATGTACTCTGCAATGGATCCCTGAATGACGCGAATGCGGCCAGGGCAATGTTGCATGATTCACGGCCACGGCCGTGTAAAAAATGTAGTTTGCGATGAATACAGGGTTAAAGTCGCTCACCAACAGAAGTAGCGATACTAGACGAATTACGCGCTCAAGGCACTGTTTGAATTCCCGGATTCGCGAATACGCGGATTCCTGTAGGACACACTGCATAACCAGGACACTGATAACGATCGCTTCAAGTAGTCTGTCGTCAATCGACTGAAATACTCCGAGTTGCCGCCCGTTTGCGGCCGCAGTGTTGTTTGTCCCGTGCAAATCCTTGAGCGCGGGAGAAGAAAATGAAACGCATGTTGTTTAATGCAACGCAGGCTGAAGAGCTGCGCGTTGCCATTGTCGATGGTCAGAAACTGATCGACCTCGACATCGAATCCGCAGGTAAAGAGCAGCGCAAGAGCAATATCTACAAGGGTGTCATCACCCGCATCGAACCCAGCCTTGAGGCCGCTTTTGTTGATTACGGCCACGACCGGCACGGGTTCCTCCCCTTCAAGGAAGTCTCTCGCGCCTATTTCAAGTCCGGCATCGACGTGGGCCGCGCCCGCATCCAGGACGCGCTGAAAGAACGCCAGGAAATCATCGTCCAGGTCGACAAGGACGAGCGCGGCACCAAGGGTGCGGCGCTCACCACCTACATCAGCCTCGCCGGCCGTTACCTGGTGCTGATGCCCAACAACCCGCGCGGCGGCGGCGTATCGCGCCGCATCGAGGGTGAAGACCGCGCCGAATTGAAGGAAGCGGTCTCCCAACTCGACGTGCCCAATGGCATGAGCGTCATCGCCCGCACTGCCGGCATCGGCCGCACCGCCGAAGAACTGAACTGGGACCTGAGCTACCTGATGCAGTTGTGGACGGCGATCGAATCTGCCGCCAAGCAGCAGGACGGCGCCTTCCTGATCTTCCAGGAATCGAGCCTCGTCATCCGCGCGATCCGCGATTATTTCCATGAAGACATCGGCGAAATCCTGATCGACACCGAGTCGATCCATGAACAGGCGGTACAGTTCATGGGCCATGTGATGCCCAACTACGTCGAGCGCGCCAAGCTCTATCGCGACGACGTGCCGCTGTTCTCGCGCTTCCAGATCGAACACCAGATCGAATCCGCGTTCGCGCGCTCGGTCAGCCTGCCCTCGGGCGGTGCAGTGGTGATCGACCATACCGAAGCGCTGGTCGCGGTCGACGTCAACTCCGCGCGTTCGACGCGCGGCGCCGACATCGAAGAAACCGCCTTCCGCACCAACCTCGAAGCCGCCGATGAAACCGCCCGCCAGTTGCGCCTGCGCGATCTGGGCGGCCTGATCGTCATCGACTTCATCGACATGGAATCGCAGCGCAACCAGCGTGAAGTCGAAAACCGCCTGCGCGACGCCCTGAAATACGACCGCGCCCGCGTGCAGATCGGCAAGATCTCGCGCTTCGGCCTGATGGAACTGTCACGGCAGCGCCTGCGGCCCTCTTTGGGCGAGTCAAACCACAGCCCCTGCCCGCGCTGCAACGGCATCGGCCACATCCGCGGCACCGAATCCACCGCGCTGCACATCCTGCGCATCATTCAGGAAGAGGCGATGAAGGACAACACCGCCGCCGTGCACGCCCAGGTGCCGGTGGATGTCGCGACCTTCCTGCTCAATGAAAAACGCGTGGACCTGCAGCTGCTCGAGTCACGCCATCGCGTCAACGTGATGCTGATTCCGAACATCCACATCCAGACGCCGAATTACACGCTGACGCGTTTGCGCCACGACGACCTCAACCAGGCCGAACCGCTCGCGCCCAGCTACGAAATGGTCAAGCTGCCGAGCGAGGAAGAGAAATCGGAAGTCGCAGAAACGGTCTCACCCAAACTGGAAGCCGCCGTCAAAGGCATCACCGGCGGCATGCCGGCGCCGATGCGCTCGGCCGAAGTTGCGCCGGCGACTGCACCATCCACATCCATACTGCCGCCGCCCGCCGAGGATTCCATCATCGGCAAGATCATGGGCTGGTTCCGGCGCAAGCCGGCCGCCGAGCCGGTGGCTGCAGCCGCAACCGAACCTGCGCGTACCAGCCAGCGGCCCGCCCGCGGCGGCAACGGCGGTCAGCGCGGCAGTGGCCGGCCGCAGCGCGGTGAGCGTGGTGGCCATAACCGTGGCGGTGATCGTGCCGAGCGCGGCGAACGCGGCGGTCAGCGCGGTGAAAGTCGCGGTGAAGGTCGCGGTGAAGGCCGCCAGCGTCGCGGTCGCGGCGATCGTCCGGAACGGGCAGAACGCGGTGAGCGCAGCGGTTCACGCGAAGAGCGCGCACAGGAATTGCGCGAGCTGAAGGCCGCGCAACAGGGCACGCCCGCCGAGGCAGTCCAGGACCAGCCGGCACTCGAAACGACCCCGGTTGCAGAAGCTTCGCCGGCACCGGAAGCACAACAGGGTGAAGAACGCAGCGGTGGCCGTCGCCGTCGCGGCCGTCGCGGCGGTGCAGACCGCAGCGAGCGCAGCGGTGACCAGCCGCAGGAACGCCAGGGCCAGCAGCAGCGCGGTGACCGCGTCTGGTACCCGCGCACGCCGTTCGTGCCGGACCCCAACGCCCAAACCGCAGTGCCCAATGCACAGTCCGCGAACACAGAAGATGCGCCGCCGGCAGAGGTCGTGCACGAAGCCACGCAAAACACCGCGCCGCTCGCGCCGCCGCTGACCCCGCCGCCCCTGCCGTTTGCACCGGACACCGCGGCAGAAGCGGCACCAGCGGCTGCAGTCGAAGAAGCACCGCAGGCGGCAGCAGTACCGCCGGCGCCCGAGGTACCGACACCGGAACCGGTTACCGCCGCACCGGTTGTCGAAGAACCGAAAGTCGCCGCCGCGCCGCCGGCAGCAGCCAAGCCCGTTGCAGTGCCATCGCAACCAAAACCCGTGGCCACACCGCCCGCACCGCTCAAACTGGATTGGCCGTCCGACCTGCAGCAGGTTGAAACCAGCAAGGAGCGTCTGCAGGCCGCAGCACAAGCGTCCAATGACGAAGGCCTGCCCAAGCGCGTGAAGCGTGTGCGCCCGCCGGTGGAAAACGTCAGCGAAGAACCGCTGCAGCAGGTCGAGACGCGGAATTAAAATGCCACGCTTGGGGCAATATTAAATAAGCTATTGATTTTAAATTGTTTTTAGTAAAACGGCGCAGTCATCCTGCGCCGTTTTTTTTGTTTCAGCCCCTATCTTAGATCACGCTTGCGACCTTGAAACGAAGCTACGTCAAAGTCTACGAACGTTCGAAACTGCTGCGTTTCTAGGAAATTGATGTACAGAACTTAGCTTGCCTGCGAGGTCATAGAGCGACTCACCTAAATCATCGAAAGTCTGCTATCGGCGAAAAGCGGTCATTCATTCGAGATCGCCTCTATCTCAAAGTGGTCACCCAAGCAGCTCAAAGCTGTACTCTCCTGGGTGCTGACAAGACCACTAGACTCAAAATTCGAGTTATCAATCTCGCGGTCATTTTTTTATAGTCAAAAGTCGCGCTGGCGTTGCTGGCTCTTCCGATCTGATCTGGTAAATCATCTCACCAAGCTTAAGACGCGAGCTACAAGGCGGATTTGGCGTGACGTCTCGTCGGTTTGTGTTTTCTATTTTGGTGCATATCTCCGCCGCATCATTGATCGTCCATGTCCCATAGAGCCCATAGCCACGCAGCCCGTACTCGTCAGTCGAATGTCCGGATAGCGTTCCGTCCTTAGAATATTTAATCTCGAACTTTCTCGTGCCATTTGGTGACAGTCCAGAGATTGTAAGGTCGCTGCCATACAATTTGGCGAGCTCCTCCTTCGTGAGCTTCTTGGCGCCCTTGGAGAGAAGTTCGCCGACCGTGGTC
>JBFKCU010000026.1:0-14434 GCA_041620115.1 Burkholderiales bacterium
ATATCGCCTCCCATACCTGCGGCATCGATGGCATGACACGCGACGCGGCACTGCAGCTCATTGATGAACTGATGGCCTTCGCCACACAGCCGGCACATGTCTACCAGCACCGCTGGCAGTCGGGCGACGTCATCATGTGGGACAACCGCGCGACGATGCATCGCGGTCGCCCCTGGCCCATCGATGAGCCGCGCCACATGGTGCGGACCACGGTCTCGGCAACCGATGCGGACGGACTTGCCGCGATGTGGCCGCAGCAAACCGCAGCGTGAAGCACCCGGCATGAAAAAACGCCGCCCAAGGGCGGCGTTTTGTTTAGGGCGGCGCCCAGATTAATCGCCGGATTTGATCCCGACATCCCGGATCACTTTCCCCCACTTCTCGTATTCCGAGTTGATGAACTTGCGGAACTCCTCAGGATTGGAGTGCGCAACCTCGGTCCCGGCCCCTTCAAACCCCTTCGCAATGTCAGGCGATTTGAGCAGCGCGGTGGTTTCCAGATTCAGCCGGTCGATAATCGCCTTCGACGTGCCCTTCGGCACGGTCAGCCCCATCCAGAACGTGGCCTCGTACTTGGGCACCCCGGCCTCGGACATGCTCGGCACATCGGGCATTTGCTGGGAACGATCCTTCGTCGTCACCGCCAGCGCCAACAGGCGCTTCGACTTGTGGTGCTGCAAGGCGATTGCAATGCCGGGGAACCCGATCTTGATCTGCCCGCCCAGCAGATCCGCTGCTGCCGCGCCGCTGCCTTTGTACGAAATATGCTGAATCTTGACGTTGGCCATCGCCATGAACAATTCGCCGGAGAGATGCTGGAAGCCACCGGTACCCGACGATGCCCAATCGAGTTTGCCCGGCTGTGCCTTGGCCAACGCGATCAGGTCCTTCACCGATTTCGCCGGCAGCGACGGATGCACCACCAGCACATTGGGCGCCGAACCGAACTGTGAAACCGGAATAAAGTCCTTCAGCGGGTCGTAGGAAAGTTTCTTGTAAATATGCGGACTGAGCACAAACGGCGTCGCCGTCATCAGCACGGTGTAGCCATCCGGCTCGGCCTTGGCCGCAACGGCCGTGCCCAGCGCGCCGCCCTGTCCCGGCCGGTTGTCGACCACGATCTGCTGCTTCAGGCGTTCTGCCAGCTTGACCGAAACAATGCGTGCCGGCGTATCGGTCGCGCCCCCGGCCGCAAACGGGATGATCATGCGTATCGGGCGATCCGGATAAGCCTGCGCGGCGACGACCGGCGCTGCTGCCACGCCGCAGACCGCAAACGCAGCAATTGCGATTTTCAAATCATTCGGTTGCATGGGAAACTCCTCCATTGGTATTTTCGGTTCGCGCCGAGGATGGTAGCAAGCCGGCTGGATTGTCGCAAAAGAAAACGCCGCGAAGCACGGCGTTTTTTCTGCACACAATGCTGCGGTGCACGGTCATTCAATCACGGCGCCGCTGGCCTTCACCACCTTGGCCCACTTGGCGGCCTCGACTTTCATGAACTCCAGAAACTTCTCCGGCGTGTCCTGCCAGGCCGGCTCCTGCCCGACATTCTGCAGGCTCTTGCTCATTTCCGGCGTCTTCAGCACGCGCAGCAGCTCGCCGTGCAGTTTCATCTGGATGTCGCGCGACAGTCCTTTAGGCGTCGCCACCCCGAACCAGGCCACCATCTCGTAACCTTTGACGCCGGCTTCGGCAATGGTCGGCACATCGGGCAGTTCGGCTGATCGTTTGCTGCCGGTCACGCCGAGCGGCCGCAGCTTGCCGCTCTTGATATGCGGCAGCATGCCGGCGATTCCGGGAAACGCCACCATCACCTGGCCGCCCAGCAGGTCCGAGGTTACCGGGCCGCTGCCGCGGTAGGGTATGTGGGTCATGTTGATCCCCGCCATGCTGGCAAACAGTGCACCGGTCAGGTGCTGCGTGCTGCCATTGCCCGAAGACGCGTAGTCGATCTGGCCGGGCCTGGCTTTCGCCAGAGCAATCAAGTCTTTCACCGATTTCACCGGCAGCGAAGGATGCACCACCAGCACATTCGGCGCGCTCGTAATTTGCGTCACCGGTGTGAAATCGTTGAGCGAGTCATACGCGAGTTTCTTGTGCAGCGCTGCGCTGACGAAATGCGTATTGCTGATCATGAATATCGTGTAGCCGTCGGGTGCCGACTTGGCGGCAGTTTCGGCGCCGATGGTCGATCCGGCACCGGGACGGTTCTCCACGATCACCTGCTGTTTCAACGCTTCACCGAGCTTTTGCATGACGATGCGGCCCGGCACATCGGCAGCGCCGCCAGCGGAAAACGGAATGATCATGCGGACCGGTTTCGTCGGGTAGTTTTGCGCGGCCAGCGGCAGCGCCAGCAACGAGCCCAGCGTCAAAGATATAAAGTAAGTTGTTGATTTCAATTAATTTTCTCCAATTCATATCGCAAAATCTGAGGCGGGCAATGATACCATTGTTCGCTCCCCTTTCCGCCGGACTGCGGGCCCGCCGCAGCACCAACAGCCAACGACAGAGACTTGCCCATGACAACGCCACCCAATCTTATCCATTTTCCAGGCGCCTTCGGCACGCCACTCGCCGCCCGCCTCGATCTGCCCGCACAAACCCCGCGCGCTTACGCACTGTTTGCCCACTGCTTTACCTGCTCCAAGGACACCCTGGCGGCCGCGCGCATCAGCGCGGCGCTGGTGGAACATGGTTTCGGCGTGCTGCGATTCGACTTCACCGGGCTCGGTGGCAGCGCCGGTGATTTCGCCAACACCAACTTTTCTTCCAACGTCGCCGATCTGGTCGCAGCGGCGGCGTGGCTGCGTGCCCAGTACCAAGCGCCACGGATCCTGATCGGACACAGCCTCGGCGGCGCCGCTGTGCTCGCCGCCGCAGCCGAGATCACTGAAGCCGCGGCCGTGGCCACCATTGGCGCCCCGTTCGACCCCGGCCACGTGCAGCACCTGCTGGGCGATGCCGCGCAGACCATTCAGACCGACGGCGAAGCCGAAGTCACGCTGGGAGGCCGCCCGTTCCGCATCCAGAAGCAGTTCCTCGATGACCTCGCCGTCCAGAACAGTGCCGAGCGCATCGGGCATCTGCGCAAGGCCTTGCTCGTGTTTCATTCGCCCCGGGACACCTACGTCGACATCGAAAACGCAGCCCGCATCTACGCCGCGGCCAAGCATCCCAAAAGTTTCGTCTCACTCGACACTGCCGATCACCTGCTCACGGCAAAGGCCGATGCCGCCTACGTCGCCGCGGTCCTCGCCGCATGGGCCGGTCGTTACGTCAGCGCCGGCACAACCGCAGATGCCGCGGGAGCAGTCACGCCCGGCACGGTCACCGTCATGGAAACCGGCGAAGGCCGCTTTACGCAAAACATCACCGCGGGCGCGCACCATCTGCGCGCCGATGAACCCGCCAGCGTAGGCGGCAACGACTCCGGCTTCACCCCCTATGACCTGCTGCTGGCCGGATTGGGCGCGTGCACGTCGATGACACTGCGCATGTACGCAGAGCAGAAAAAATGGCCCTTGCAGCGCGTTACGGTCAAGCTGCGACACGAGAAAATCCACGCACAGGACTGCAGCGAATGCGAAACGCGTGACGGCAAAATCGATCGCATCGAACGTGAAATCGATATTGCCGGGGATCTCAACACAGAACAAAGGGCGCGGCTGATGGAAATCGCCGACAAATGTCCGGTGCACCGCACGCTGCATGCGGAGGTTTCCGTGAAGACCCGCATGCTCACCCCCTGAGCCCGGCCGCGCCGTGCAGGCAGTTGCGGCGGATTGCATCCCGGCCGTCGCGGATCCACTGACGGGCGCGCAAATGGAAAGCCCCGCATGCGCGGGGCTTTGTTGCTACCGGTTGCCCGGTGCGGCGCCACCGTAGAGCGGCGTCCATTGATGAGCAGCATCACACCACTCCGGATTTGTGCCGGCCGCAGCTTGCGGCTGCTGCCTTGACAGGCGGTATCCGGACGGTCGCCCGGAATCTCGCACGCTGCGTGGCTGGTACCGGTCACGCAGTGCTGCACAACTCTGATTCCGTTTTTACGCCTGCGTGCGGCACGCGTCAATCAGATTTCGCAATCGTATCGATCCGCAATCCGCACAGCAACATAGCAATCCGCCAAAAACAAATGCTTAGCGGCCGAAGTTAAATTCGGCCTCACGCCGCCGCGGCCGCCACCAGCTTCTTCTCGAACGTCATGGCACCCGCCTTCGCGTCGACCCGGATCACATCCTTGGGACCGAAGTCGCCTTCGAGCAGGCGTTTGGCCAGCGGATTCTCGATCTGCGCCTGGATCGCCCGCTTCAGCGGCCGCGCACCGTAAACCGGATCGAATCCTGCTGCCGCGATTTCCTGCAGTGCGGCATCGCTGATTTCGAGCTGCATTTCCATCTGCGCCAGGCGCCGCTCCAGATCGGCCAGCTGGATGCGCGCAATCGATCGGATGTGCTTCTCATCGAGCGCATGGAACACCACGATCTCGTCAATGCGGTTGATGAACTCCGGCCGGAACTGCGCTTTCACTTCGCCCAGCACCGCCAGCTTGATCACCTGGTAGTCGTCGCCCTGCATGCGCTGGATCATCTGCGAACCGAGGTTCGACGTCATCACGATCACGGTATTCTTGAAATCCACGGTGCGCCCCTGGCCGTCGGTCATGCGCCCGTCGTCCAGCACCTGCAACAGCACATTGAACACGTCGGGGTGCGCCTTCTCGATTTCATCGAGCAGGATCACTGAATAAGGCTTGCGCCGCACGGCCTCGGTCAGGTAGCCGCCCTCCTCATACCCCACATAACCGGGGGGCGCACCGATCAGGCGCGCCACGGAATGCTTCTCCATGAACTCCGACATGTCGATGCGGATCAGGTGGTCTTCGGAATCGAACATGAATCCGGCCAGCGCCTTGCACAGCTCGGTCTTGCCGACCCCCGTGGGTCCGAGGAACAGGAATGATCCGTATGGACGCTTCGGATCGCCGAGTCCGGCACGCGACCGCCGGATGGCGTCGGATACCAGCCGTACGGCCTCATCCTGCCCGACAACACGCTGGTGCAGCCGCTCCTCCATTTTGAGCAGTTTGTCGCGCTCGCCCTGCAGCATTTTCGACACCGGAATCCCGGTCGCGCGCGACACCACTTCGGCAATCTCCTCGACGCCGACGTTGGTGCGCAACAGCGTATGCCGCGTTTCCGCCGCACCGTTCGTCTCCGCCTGTTTCAACTGGGTTTCGAGCTGCGGCAGTTTGCCATATTGCAACTCAGCCACTTTGTCGAGCTTGCCGGCCCGCTGCAGCTTCACAATCTCGGCGCGCACCCGTTCAATCTCTTCCTTGATGTGGGCACTGCCCTGCACCTGGGCTTTTTCCGCCTTCCAGATCTCGTCGAGGTCGGCGTATTCGCGCCCCAGCGACTTGATTTCATCCTCGAGCAATCCGAGGCGCTTGCGCGAAGCCTCGTCTTTTTCCTTCTTGATCGCTTCACGCTCGATCTTCAACTGGATCAGCCGGCGGTCGAGCTTGTCCATCGATTCCGGCTTGGAGTCGATTTCCATTTTGATGCGTGACGCCGCCTCGTCGATCAGGTCGATCGCCTTGTCCGGCAGGAAGCGGTCGGTAATGTAGCGGTGCGACAGCTCCGCCGCCGCAACGATCGCCGGATCGGTGATCTCGACGCCGTGGTGCAACTCGTATTTTTCCTGCAGCCCGCGCAGGATGGCGATGGTAGCCTCGACCGAGGGTTCATCCACCAGGACCTTCTGGAACCGGCGCTCGAGCGCGGCATCCTTCTCGATATATTTGCGGTATTCATCCAGCGTGGTCGCGCCTACGCAGTGCAGCTCGCCGCGCGCCAGCGCCGGCTTCAGCATGTTGCCGGCGTCGATTGCGCCTTCCGCCTTGCCTGCGCCAACCATGGTGTGCAGCTCGTCGATGAACACGATGGTCTGCCCCGCATCCTGGGAAATTTCCTTGAGCACGGACTTGAGCCGCTCTTCGAACTCGCCGCGGTACTTGGCTCCGGCCAGCAGCGACGCCATGTCGAGCGACAGCACGCGCTTGTTCTTCAGGGTTTCCGGCACTTCGCCATTGATGATGCGCTGGGCCAGCCCTTCGACGATGGCGGTCTTGCCGACACCGGGCTCGCCGATCAGCACCGGGTTGTTCTTGGTGCGGCGCTGCAGGATCTGGATCACGCGACGGATTTCATCGTCACGCCCGATCACCGGATCAAGCTTGCCTGAACGCGCGCGTTCGGTCAGGTCCAGCGTGTACTTCTTCA
Source organism: Burkholderiales bacterium (assembly GCA_041620115.1). Lineage (GTDB taxonomy): Bacteria > Pseudomonadota > Gammaproteobacteria > Burkholderiales > SG8-41. The sequence continues at coordinate 6,291 of JBFKCU010000026.1, forward strand.
GCGCCTCGCGGCTGCCTTCAGCCTCGGCGCTGCCCACGGTTTCGCCGCCACGCAGGTCCTCAACGGCTTTCTCGATATGGGCGCGCTCACCGCCGGCCTGCTTCAGCAGGCGCCCGGTCTCGCCCTTGTCCTGCGTCAGTGCCAGGAGGAACATTTCGGAGGCGATGTACTGATCCCCGCGTTTCTGCGCTTCCTTGTCGGTGAGGTTGAGCAGATTGCCGAGATCGCGGGATACCGTGACTTCACCGCCGGTGCCTTCGACCTTGGGCAGTCGTTCGATCGCGGTTTTCAGGCTGCCGCGCAAGCCCGACACATTGACCCCCGCACGCTGCAGCAGCGAGGCCGTGCCACCGTCGGTCTGGTTGATCAGCGCCAGCAGCAGATGCTGCGGCTCTATGTACGCATGGTCGCTGCCGACAGCCACACTCTGTGCGTCGGCAAACGCCTGCTGAAACTTGGTGGTGAATTTATCGAAGCGCATTGGAGCCCAGTTCCCAGTAAACACGAATACTCAGGACATGGGGCATACCGCGAAGGATTTCAATGCTGCGTTTGCATAAATTCTTGATGAAATTCAAAAATATTCAATAAAAACAATATCTTATAAAAATGCGTCCGATCGGGCATGGTGGATGCCTCAACTACCGCCGCGTTGCCACCCGCGCCGCCCTATTTTTGCCTGATGATCCAGGCAGCCATCCGTTCGAGATCACCGGTGCCGAGCTGCGGGTGTGGCGGCATGGGCGTTGCGCCCCAGGCGCCGGCACCACCTTCCCGGATCTTGCGCATCAGCTTGGCCGCGGCCTGGCCATCACTGCGATAGCGCTCTGCGATCTCGCGGAAACCGGGGCCCACCAGCCTGCGGTCCACGGCATGACAGGCCATGCAGGCGTTCGTCGTCAACAGCTTCTGCACGGGGTCCTCGGCAGGCTGGTCCGTAGCCACAGCGGACGCCGGCGCGGCGTCGCCAGTCGGCGCCGGCACGTCGCGGTTGTAGTAAGTGGACAGATAGTCGATGACTATCGGGATTTCGTGCGGTTCGATGGGCATACCCCGCGTAATCATGACCTTCAGGTTGTCTTCCCATTCGGCGCGCGACAGTTTGGTGCGCGTGATGTGAGTCGCGTCATGACAGATCACGCAACGGGCAGTGGTCAGTTCCGAACCCTTGCCTGGCATCAGCGTCTTCGCAGGTTCAACCTGCTGCTGCGCGAACACCGGAGCAATCGCGGTCCCGCTCGCCGCCACCATCCAGGCGACGCTGAGCGCCGCAAGCCAGACACTCCGAATCATGCCTCCACCATGAAACCGACGCGATGAATCCCGTTCCAGTAATAACCCAGCGGATTCCACGGCGTCACGATCGGCTGCACATTGCCCTTGCTGTCGGTCGCCCGCGCCAGCACGGTCGTATAGCCCGGGGTGCGCGGGCTGTAGGCATAGCTGAAGGTCTGCCACGCGTACTTGCCCGCTTTGGGGTTCATCGCCGCATTCTGCCAGCTGCGCCCCTCATCAAATGACACCTCGACACGCACCACGTCGGCTTCTGCGACCCAGGCATGACCTGCAATCAACACCGCCTGGCCCATTTTGAATTTCGCATTAGGCGCCGGATTGGTGATGATGGATTTGATCGGCCATCCTTCGGTGCTAACCGCATCCACCGGCATGGCGCTGCCGGGAGCCACCGGATGCTTCGGCATGCGATAGCTGGAATCCATATAGGGCCCTTTGAGCGGCGCATTGAGCACATCGATACTTGCCACCCATTTGACCGATGCCGACCCTGCCCAGCCGGGAATCAGCACCCGCATTGGAGCACCATGGACCACCGGCAAGGGGCCGTCATTCATCCCGTAAACAATCATCGAGTGCTCTTCCATGGCCTTCCAGAACGGCACGCTGCGCGCGACTTTGGGGATCGTCGGCAGCGCGCCGAAATCCGCTCCCGTAAACCCGACATGCACCGCGTCGGATTTGACGCCTGCCGCCTTGAGCACATCGGCCAGCCGCACGCCATTCCATTTGGGACAGCTCATGCCGCCGGTCTGCGGCCACGGCGTGCCGCGCGGTGTCGGGGTAAAACTAGTGCGACCCGCGCCTGCGCATTCCAGCATGGCCACCGTGGACACAGCCGGAAAATTGCGCTTGAGATCAGCAACCGTCAGCTTGAGCGGTTTGTCGACCAGGCCCTTGATTTCCACGACATGCGTGGATTCGCTGAATTCCGTCGTGAACAGGTTGTTGCGGATGAAGACACGGTTGTTCGGCGTGATGTCATCACTGAGATACTCGGCCGTCGCGCTGGCCGTCAAGGGACGCTCCGAATGCATTTTTAATGCGGCATCCTTGCCCCCCATGACCACGTCATTGCCGATCACGCCGGCAGGATCTGCGGGCGGCTTGGGCGCCCCCTGGGCAAGGCTCATGCCGGGGAAACCTGCGCCCGTCGCGACCACAGCGCCGGCGCCCGCGATACGGGCCATGAAATCACGGCGCGAAACCTGATTTTCTGAATGAGCCTGCGCGTTGCCTCTGCTCTGATCGGACGCCATGATGTCCCCCCGGATAGATAGGCCCGCCGACCATTCGGCGAGCGCCGCCTAGGATGTACGGCGGCACAACCCCTGTAAAGAGGTCCGCCCCATAAAATATTCTTGTCGCCAAATCAGATATCTGGAAGGCGCAACGGCGCAGGATTTTGTGTTGCGGCGCGGAAAAACAACCCATCACCTGCAGTAATCCTTACCACTCCTGCGCCTCAGGTTCCGGCAGCGACACCGGATCAGTTTGTCACCGTGCGCACCCGAGGCAACCCGTCAGGCCGCAACCCCCTGTGAATCCCGCGGCTTCACCGCCACATTGCGTGACCCGGCCTCGGGATAGGGGTAGAGCATGTTCAGCGCAATGCTCTGGTTGGCGCTCTGCACAATGCGCACATGTTCACGTTTCAGCTCCCGCGCGTGGCGGCAGCCGCAGGCGTGCGCAATCATGTCGATTTCCTTGTTCATGTTGGTGCAGTAATTCGCGACCCGCAGATACTTCTCCCCCACCACCAGCCCGCGCTGCAGGCGCTTATTGTGCGTGGTGACACCCGTGGGACAGGTGTTCTGATGGCAGCGCAGCGCCTGGATGCAACCCAGCGCAAACATGAAACCGCGGGCGGAATTGACGAAATCGGCACCGACGCAAAGCGCCCACGCGGCCCTCGCCGAGGTCACCAGCTTGCCGGCGGCGATCACCCGCACACGTTCGCGCAGATCGGCCTGGATCAATGCATCAACCACCCTGGGCAGCGCCTCGGCAATCGGCAGCGCCATATGGTCCATCAACGTCTGCGGCGCGGCACCGGTGCCGCCCTCGCCGCCGTCGATGGCGAGAAAATCCGGCGCAAATTCCGGGCCCCGCCGCAGGATCGCGTCGCAGAGGTCGTTCATGAAGACCCAGCCGCCGATCGCGGTTTTGACGCCCACCGGGCGACCGGTCAGATTGCGGATATAGGCGATCTTGTCCAGCAGTTCGTCGACATTGGCAATGTCCGGATGGCGGTTCGGGCTGATCGATGACTCGCCCACGGGAATGCCACGGATCCTGGAAATCTCCTCGGTGACCTTCTCGCCCGGGAGTACGCCGCCCTTGCCCGGCTTGGCGCCCTGCGAAAGCTTGATCTCGAAGGCTTTGACATGCCGCGCCAGTTCCTTTGCCTTCTGCGGCGAAAAACGGCCATCGTGTTCGCGTATGCCGTACTTCGCCGTACCGATCTGCATAATGATGTCGCAGTTGCCCTCCAGGTGGTACGGTGACAGCCCGCCCTCCCCGGTATCCAGCCAGCAGCCCGCTTCGCCCGCACCGCGGGATAGCGCCGTGACCGCCGGCTGAGAAATCGCGCCGAAACTCATGCCGCTGATATTGACGATGGATTTCGCCTCGAACGGCTGGTCGCAGTAACCTTCGCCGATCAGTACCGACGGGGTCGGCAACCGGTCTTCTTCCAGCACCGGATAAGGATGATTCACAAACAGGATGGAACCCGGTGTCGTGATGTCATTGGTGGAGCCAAATCCGATGATGCCCCCTGCGTTCTTGGCTTCCTTGTAAACCCAGCCGCGTGTCGCCCGGTTAAACGGCATTTCCTCGCGGTCGTTGGAGAAAAAATACTGGCGGAAATATTCCCCAAGATCCTCGAAAAAGAAACGCAGCCGCCCGATCACCGGGTAGTTGCGCAGGACGGTATGCTTTTTCTGCGTGACGTCGTGAATGATCAGGAAGATCAGTCCGCCGATCACGACAAACCCGAGTACGGTGCCGATGCCGTATGACAGCACATTCATGATCTCAGCCATGCACGCTCCCCCGTCACTCGGTTAGAATTCCACTGCACTATAGCAGTTTGCCGATACCTACAAACTCGGAACACCGTCTTGAAACCCTGCAATGCCGGCACTGCGCTTCCTTTCGAATGAATGCGCCGCGCACTGGCTGCTGCACTGCAAAACACAAAACCACCATGAATCTGGCTGTTGAAATTGAGCGCAACGTAACTGCCGCATTGGCAGAAGACGTCGGTCCGGGTGACCTGACAACGCAACTGACACCGGACATCCCGCAGGCGCACGCTCATGTGATCTGCCGCGAAGCCGCCGTACTGTGCGGCACCGCCTGGTTCGAAGCCTGCATCAGGCGCCTCGACGACACGGCGCAGGTGCATTGGCTGGCGCACGACGGCGATCGCATCGCTGCCGATACGCGCATCTGCAACATCATCGGGTCGTCGCGCGCGTTGCTCACCGCGGAACGCACGGCGCTGAATTTTCTGCAGCTGCTATCTGCCGTCGCAACGTCAACCCGGCGCCATGTCGATGCCGTCGCCGGCACCCGCGCCGCCATCCTCGATACCCGCAAGACGCTGCCCGGCCTGCGCGTCGCGCAGAAACATGCCGTCACCGTCGGTGGCGGCATGAATCACCGCATGGGACTGTGGGACGCCATTCTGATCAAGGAAAACCATATCGCTGCAGCGGGGGGCATCGTGCCCGCGATTGAAGCAGCGGCGGCGCTGGCGGATCGGGCGCAATGGATACAGATCGAAGTGGAATCACTGGCACAACTGCATGAAGCCGTGGCCGCCGGCGCAAAAATGGTGCTGCTCGACAACATGGCGCTGGCTGATCTGCGCGAGGCCGTGGTGTGGACGGCCGGGCGCGCCAAGCTGGAAGCTTCGGGTGGGATCACGCTGGACAACCTGCGTGCAGTGGCCGAAACGGGTGTCGACCGGATTTCGATCGGCGCACTGACCAAGGATATCGCCGCGGTGGATCTGTCGATGCGTTTCGACGCACGGAACTGACACGGCCGCCGCTGCAGTTCAACACCAAGAGCCGGTGTTGCTGAAAAAGGCGCTTTAGTTCTTGATCCGGCCGACGATGTAGGCTTTCACGGCTTCCGCATCTGCATCCATCACGGTCACCCGCTGGAGCCGGGACTCCAGGCCCTCAAAACCGGCCGGCACTTCGGGATCATGGCCCAGCGCTTCACGTATGGTTTCGGCAAACTTTGCCGGCAGCGCTGTCTCCAGACAGATCAGCGGCACCCCCGATTCACGCAACTGCAATCCGATGTTCACACCGTCCGCCGTATGCGGGTCGATGGTGACGCCGTATTGCCGGTGGATGGTGCGGATGGTCTCAAGGCGCTCGGCATGCGTGCTGCGCCCGGACACCAGCCCGTATTGCGCGATATCGCGCCAGAAAGTGGTCTCGCCCAGATTAAAACCGCCGGCATCCTCCACCTCGCGCCACAGCCGCGCCACCATCATCGGGTCCCGGCCGACCAGATCGAAAACAAAACGCTCGAAGTTCGATGCCTTGGAAATGTCCATGGACGGACTGGAGGTATGCGCCACCTCGCGCCCCGAACGCACGCGGTAACGCCCCGAGCGGAAAAACTCGTCCAGCACGTCATTTTCGTTCGACGCCAAAATCAGGTGGCGTATCGGCAGACCCATCATGCGCGCGATATGGCCGGCAAAAATGTTGCCGAAATTGCCCGAAGGCACAGCAAAAGACACCTGCTCGTCATTGCCGCGAGTGGCGGCGAAATAGCCCTTGAAGTAATACACCACCTGCGCCACGACCCGTGCCCAGTTGATCGAGTTCACCGCGCCGATCTGGTGGTTGCTCTTGAATGCGGCGTCATTGCTGACCGCCTTGACGATGTCCTGGCATTCGTCGAACACGCCGCGAATCGCGATGTTGAATATGTTGGCATCCTGCAGCGAATACATCTGCGCGCGCTGGAACGGACTCATCTTGCCGTGCGGCGAGAGCATGAACACGCGGATGCCGGTGCGGCCGCGCATGGCGTATTCGGCGGCAGAGCCGGTGTCCCCTGAAGTCGCACCGAGAATGTTCAATGTCCGCCCTTCGCGCTTGAGCACGTATTCAAACAACTCACCCAACAGCTGCATCGCCACATCCTTGAACGCCAGCGTCGGCCCGTTGGACAGCTTCAGCAGATGCAGGCCCGGCGCCAGTGTCTGCAGCGGCGTGATCTCCACGGAACCGCCGAATGCCTCTGCGCGATAGGCGCGATGCACCAGGGCATGCAGGTCTTGTTCAGGAATGTCGTCGACGAAGCGTCCGATGATGGCGCAGGCGAGATCCGCATACGACAGGCCGCGGAGTTCCGCCAGCTCGGCAGCCGTGAGCCGCGGATAGTCCTGCGGCACCACCAGTCCCCCGTCCGATGCGAGGCCACCCAGCAACACATCGCAGAAACGCGCCAGCGGCATGCGCCCGCGGGTGCTGACGTAACGCGCCGGGGACACCGCGGCGGGCGACCGGGACGGCGATGCCGGAGCGCTCACTGCAGCGACTCCATGCGGATGCGTGTGATTTTTCCCGCAACCACCGGCAGGCCCTCGATGCGGCGTATGGCGGCATCAATCTTTTTCTCTTTTGTCAGGTGCGTGAGCATGATGATGTCGACATGCTCCTCGCCCTCATGCGGCTCTTTCTGCACCAGCGCTTCGATCGAGATGCCCTGGTCTGCGAGCATGCGCGTAATGTCTGCCAGCACGCCGGTCCTGTCGGCGACCCGCAGGCGCAGGTAATACGAAGTTTCGACCTCCCCCATGGGCAATATCGGTGCGCCCGAGAGCTGGTCGGCCTGGAAGGCCAGATGCGGCACACGATGCTCCGGATCGGCGGTCAGCATGCGCGCGACGTCAACGAGATCCGCAACCACCGCCGAAGCAGTCGGCTCGGCGCCTGCACCGGCGCCGTAGTACATGGTCTGGCCTACCGCATCGCCCTTGACCAGCACGGCGTTCATCACCCCATCCACATTGGCAATCAGACGTCGCTCCGGAATCAGGGTCGGATGCACCCGCATCTCGATACCCTTTGCCGTCTTATGGGCAATACCCAGGTGCTTGATCCGATACCCCAACTCCTCGGCAAAGGCCACATCCTGCCGTTCAATCCGGGTAATCCCCTCGGTATAGGTCTTCTCAAACTGCAGCGGAATACCAAAGGCGATGGAGCTGAGAATGGTCAGCTTATGGGCGGCATCGATCCCCTCCACATCAAATGTGGGATCGGCCTCGGCATAACCCAGCGCCTGGGCCTCGGCCAGCACATCCTCGAAGTCGCGCCCCTTGTCACGCATCTCACTGAGAATGAAGTTGCCGGTGCCGTTGATAATGCCCGCCACCCATTCGATCTGGTTGGCCGCCAGTCCTTCACGAATCGCCTTGATAATGGGTATTCCGCCGGCCACGCCCGCCTCAAACGCCACGGTGACGCCCTTTGCCTGGGCGGCGGCGAATATCTCATTCCCATGCATGGCGATCAGTGCCTTGTTGGCGGTAACGACGTGCTTGCCGTTTTCGATCGCCTGCAACACCAGCTCACGGGCTGGCGAGTAGCCACCGATCAGTTCAATGACAATCTCGATCTCGGGGTTATTGACCACGGCGAAGGCGTCATCAGTCACTTCGATCTGATCCAGTCCGCTGATCGCCTCGGCGTTGTATTCACGCGCCGCCGCCTGGGTGATGCGAATTCCCCGGCCTGCCCGACGGGCAATCTCGTCCGCGTTGCGGGTCAGCACATTGACCGTGCCGCCGCCGACCGTACCCAATC
>JBFKCU010000027.1:0-14242 GCA_041620115.1 Burkholderiales bacterium
GAGATGGTGATGCCCGGGGACAACATTCAGATGACGGTGACGCTGATCCAGCCCATTGCGATGGAAGAGGGTCTGCGTTTTGCGGTGCGCGAGGGTGGCAAGACCGTCGGCGCCGGCGTCGTCGCTAAAGTAATCGAGTAAAAAAATGGCCGCCCTGAAAAACCAGAAGATCCGTATTCGTCTCAAAGCGTTCGACTATCGTCTGATCGATCAGTCCGCGCTGGAGATTGTTGATACTGCGAAGCGTACCGGTGCCGTGGTCAAAGGGCCGATTCCGCTACCGACGCGCAAGCAGCGTTTTGACCTGCTGCGTTCCCCGCACGTCAACAAGACCTCGCGTGAACAGTTGGAAATCCGCAGTCATTTGCGGCTGATGGACATCATCGACCCGACGGATAAGACCGTTGATGCACTGATGAAGCTGGACCTGCCCGCTGGGGTGGATGTGGAAATCAAGTTGTAAAGGTGTGAAGCTGGCGCAAATGTGCCAGGTTTCGCGATTAGAATTGCCGGCCAATTGAAGTCGGCGCCTTTTTAAAAAAGGTACAAAACATGAGTTTAGGATTGGTCGGCCGCAAAGTCGGCATGACGCGGGTATTTACCGACGACGGTGACAGTATTCCTGTGACTGTTGTCGATGTGTCGAACAACCGCGTTTCACAAATCAAGACACCAGAGACCGACGGTTATGCCGCCGTGCAACTGGCTTTTGGCAAACGCCGCGCATCACGTGTGCGTAAACCCGCTGCTGGCCATTATGCCAAGGCAGGTGTCGAAGCCGGTCAGGTGCTGCGCGAATTTACGGTATCGCCGGAAAAGCTGGCGGAGATGAAAGTGGGCACGACAGTGGCCGCAACCATCTTCGCCGTGGGTCAATACGTGGACGTGACCGGCGTGTCGCAGGGCAAGGGTTTCGCCGGCGTCATCAAGCGCCATAACTTTTCGTCGAACCGCGCGAGCCACGGCAATTCGGTCTCCCACAACAAACCCGGTTCAATCGGCATGGCGCAGGATCCCGGCCGTGTTTTCCCCGGCAAGAAGATGCCCGGTCACATGGGCGCGGTGAAGCGGACGGAGCAGTCGCTTGAGATCGTGCGTATCGACACCGAACGCAACCTTCTTCTGATTCGTGGCGCAGTGCCCGGGTCCCGTGGTGGCGATGTTCTGGTCCGCCCGGCAGTGCGTGCGCGGCGAGCGGCAGCGGTAAAACAGGGCGGCAAGGCCGCCCCGGCGAAGTAGGGAGCGGCGCGCAATGGAACTTAACGTAATCAATGAACAGGGCAAGTCGACCGCCAAACTGGCGGCGTCGGACGCAGCCTTCGGTCGCGAGTACAACGAAGCGCTGGTGCACCAGGTTGTGACGGCTTATATGGCCAACGCACGTCTGGCAACCAGGGCGCAGAAGGATCGCGGAACCGTCAAGCACTCGACCAAGAAGCCCTGGCGGCAAAAGGGTACCGGTCGCGCGCGTGCCGGTATGACCTCCAGTCCGCTGTGGCGTGGCGGTGGCCGCACCTTCCCGAATTCTCCGGACGAAAACTATACGCACAAGCTCAACCGGAAAATGTATCGCGCCGGGATGCTGGCAATTCTGTCGCAACTGGCCCGGGAAGACCGTCTGGCCGTAGTCGACACATTTACTGTCGAAGCGCCGAAGACCAAACTTCTTGCCCAGAAGCTGCAGGGCATGGGTATGGACGATGTGTTGATCATCACTGACAGCCTGGATGAAAATTTGCGACTCTCATCGCGCAATCTGCCGAACGTCATGGTGCTCGACGTGGGGCATGCCGATCCGGTCAGCCTGATCCGTTTCGGAAAAGTTCTGATGACCAAGGGCGCGGTAGGCAAGATAGAGGAGTTGCTGGCATGAGCGCATACAACACAGAACGATTGGCCCAGATACTGCTCGCCCCGGTGATCTCCGAGAAGAGCACGTACATTGCGGACAAGCACGAACAGGTGATTTTTCGCGTGGTGTCGAATGCCACCAAGCCCGAGATTAAGGCCGCGGTCGAATTGATGTTCAAGGCCCAGGTCGAGTCGGTGAAGGTGGCGAACGTGCGCGGCAAGGAAAAGCGTTTCGGCCGCTTCGTCGGCCGACGCAGTTCCTGGAAAAAGGCCTATGTTTGCCTCAAGCCCGGCCAGGAAATCACCTTTGCTGAAGGAGGGGTACAGTAATGCTAGTAAAAGTAAAGCCGACTTCTCCGGGCCGTCGTGGCCTGGTCAAGGTGGTGACCCCGGGTCTGCACAAAGGCAAGCCGGTAGCCACACTCGTCGAAAGTCAATCTAAGAAGTCCGGTCGCAACGCGCATGGCCGGATAACCATGCGTCACAAAGGTGGCGGCCACAAGCAGCAATATCGGACGGTAGATTTCAAGCGCGACAAGGATGCGATTCCCGCAAAGGTGGAGCGTATCGAATACGATCCCAATCGCAGTGCGCATCTGGCCCTTTTATGCTACGCGGATGGCGAACGACGTTATGTCATCGCAACCCGCGGTGTCAGTGCCGGCATGCAGTTGATTTCTGGTGTCGAGGCGCCGATCAAGTCCGGCAACGCGCTGCCGTTGCGGAACATTCCGGTTGGAACAACCGTCTGCTGCATTGAGATGCTTCCGGGCAAGGGTGCGCAACTCGCACGTGCCGCAGGCACGTCGGCGCAGTTGCTGGCGCGCGAAGGTGAATATGCGCAGTTGCGTCTTCGGTCCGGCGAGATCCGCAAGGTCCACGTTAACTGCCGCGCCACGATTGGCGAGGTTGGCAACGAGGAGCATTCACTGGAATCAATCGGCAAAGCCGGTCGGGTGCGCTGGCGTGGCATTCGTCCGACGGTACGTGGTGTGGCAATGAATCCGATCGATCACCCGCACGGGGGTGGTGAGGGCCGGACCGCGGCTGCGCAGGCACCGGTAAGTCCTTGGGGCGTCATGAGCAAAGGCTACAAGACGCGTAAGAACAAACGCACCAGCGGCATGATCATTCGCCGCCGCAATGCGAAAGCCACGGGGTAAGGGGTAAAGATGTCACGTTCCATCAAGAAAGGCCCGTTTGTCGATCACCACCTGATGCAAAAGGTGGAGACGGCTCGTGCTGGCTCGGACAAGCGACCGATCAAGACCTGGTCGCGGCGGTCAACGATATTGCCCGACTTTGTCGGTCTGACTATCGCAGTACATAACGGCAAGCAGCATGTGCCTGTTTATGTCACCGAGAACATGGTTGGCCACAAGCTCGGTGAGTTTGCGCACACGCGCGTGTTCAAGGGGCATTCAAAAGCGGGCGGCAGCTCCGCATCACCCGGCAACAAGAAGGCTGCGCCGACTCCGGCGGCCAAGTAAGGTTATCGATATGGATACCACAGCAAAATTGCACGGCGTCAGACTTTCGGCGCAAAAAGGGCGTCTTGTCGCAGATTTGGTTCGCGGCAAGACGGTGGAGAGCGCGCTGAACATACTGAATTTCTCGCCCAAGAAAGGCGCTGTGATCATTCGGAAAGTTCTCGAGTCGGCGATTGCCAATGCCGAACACAATGACGGCGCGGACATTGACGAACTCAAGGTCACGCGCATTTACGTAGAGAAAGGTCCGGTGATGAAACGTTTCTCATCACGCGCGAAGGGCCGGGGCGTACGTATTTTGAAGCCGACGTGCCATGTCTATGTCACGGTTGGCGACGGAAGGAAGTAAAGCATGGGCCAAAAAATTCATCCTACCGGGTTTCGTCTTGCTTTTAATCGGAACTGGGCGTCGCGCTGGTATGCGAACAACAAGAACTTCGCGGGAATGTTGCTTGAGGACATCAAGGTCCGCGAATATCTGAAAGAGCGGCTGTCGCAGGCTGCTGTTTCTCGTGTGGTCATCGAGCGTCCGGCGAAAAACGCGCGCATTACCGTTTTCAGCGCACGTCCGGGCATGGTGATCGGCAAGAAAGGTGAGGATATTGAGCGTCTGAAGGGCGATCTGCAGAAAATGCTCGGTGTACCCGTTCACGTCAATATCGAGGAAGTGCGGAAGCCGGAGCTTGATGCTCAGTTGATCGCGGATTCGATCGTCCAGCAACTGCAAAAGCGGATCATGTTCCGCCGGGCGATGAAACGTGCCATTACCAACGCAATGCGTCTTGGCGCCCAGGGCATCAAAATCATGAGCGCGGGTCGTCTCAACGGAATCGAGATCGCGCGGACGGAGTGGTATCGAGAAGGCCGGGTGCCGCTGCATACGCTGCGCGCCGACATTGATTATGGATTTTCCGAGGCCAAGACCAGCTACGGGATCATCGGGGTCAAGGTCTGGGTGTTCAAAGGTGAGGTGATCGGGAACAACGATCAACCTGCACTTACCCCGGCGGCAGCGCCGGTTGAGGAACCCGCTCCGGCGCGGAAACCGCGGCGGACAACTGCTAAAACAGGAGCAAAACGTGCTACAACCAGCCAGGCGTAAATACCGCAAGGAACAAAAGGGGCGGAACACCGGCGTTGCGACACGCGGTAACAAGGTCAGCTTCGGTGAATATGGTCTTAAGGCTACAGGCCGCGGCCGGCTGACCGCGCGCCAGATCGAGGCCGCCCGTCGTGCGATGACGCGCCACATCAAGCGCGGTGGACGCATCTGGATCCGTATATTTCCGGACAAGCCGATCTCGCGCAAGCCCGCTGAAGTGCGTATGGGTAACGGCAAGGGAAACCCCGAGTATTGGGTTGCCGAGATCCAGCCGGGCAAGGTTCTGTATGAAATGGACGGCGTGAATGAGATTATTGCGAAGGAGGCTTTTCGTCTGGCCGCGGCCAAGTTGCCGATCGCGACAACCTTCGTTCATCGCCTGGTAGGAGGATAAACCATGAACATTAGCGAAATGAGGACAAAAGACGCTGCAGAACTGCGCAAAGAACTCGAGTCTTTGCTCAAAGCGCAGTTTTCGCTGCGCATGCAGAAAGCGACGCAACAATTATCGAATACCAGCCAGTTACGCAAAGTGCGTCGCGATATCGCGCGCGTGCGCACTGTCCTGGTAACAAAAGCATAACGGGCAGAGCTTATGACTGAAACGAACAAACCGGAAGCAAACAAACGCACTCTGATGGGGCGCGTGGTCAGTGACAAAATGGACAAGACGGTCACTGTGCTTATTGAACGACGCGTCAAGCACCCCCTGCTTGGAAAAATCGTGAAGAGTTCGAAAAAATACCATGCGCATGATGCGAACGACGAGTACAAGGAAGGCGATACCGTGATCATTGAAGAATGCCGCCCCTTGGCAAAAACCAAGGCTTGGAGAGTGATCAAGTTGGTTGAGAAATCGCGCAGTGTTTAGCAATTTCAGCTTGTCTGGCTGAAATAGCTGTTATATAATAATCGGCTTCATTTTCCGCCTAGTTGTCCGGCGGTGACAATGCCCGAACGGGCTCCAAGACTGACCTTCTGATGTTTTGAGGGGGTCAAGTTGGGGAAAGAAAAGCAGGAAAAATCATGATTCAGATGCAATCCATATTGGATGTTGCCGACAACACCGGCGCACGCGCAGTCATGTGCATCAAGGTGCTTGGCGGATCGAAACGCCGTTATGCGGGAATCGGCGATGTCATCAAGGTCAGCATCTAGGAGGCCGCGCCGCGCGGCCGCGTGAAGAAGGGCGAAGTCTATAACGCGGTTGTCGTGCGCACAGCAAAGGGCGTGCGCCGCAACGACGGTTCGTTATTGAAGTTCGATGGTAATGCGGCGGTGTTGCTTAATCAGAAACTGGAGCCCATCGGCACCCGGATTTTCGGGCCGGTGACGCGTGAGTTGCGGACAGAGCGTTTCATGAAGATCGTGTCGCTCGCGCCGGAAGTGTTGTAGAGGACGTATACGCATATGCGCAAGATCAAGAAAGGTGATGATGTCGTTGTGCTTACCGGTCGCGATCGCGGCAAGCGTGGCACTGTGCGGCAGATTGTCGATGCAGACCACCTGCTCGTCGAGGGTGCGAATCGTGTCAAGAAGCATCAGCGCCCGAACCCGGCGAAAGGCATGACAGGCGGGATCATCGACAAAGAGATGCCCATCCATGTTTCGAACGTGGCACTTTTTAATCCAGTGACCAAGAAAGCCGATCGAATCGGCATCAGGCAGCTGGAAGACGGAAGGCGCGTGCGATTTTTCAAGTCCAATGGTGAAGTGGTAGATGTATGAGCGCGGAAAAAGACACTAAGAAAGCCAAGCCGGCAAAGGCTGAAAAGCCTGTGAAAGCGGCGCCGGCGAAGAAAGCGGCGAAGGAATCAAAGGCTGCTGCGGCACCGGCAGGCCCGAAGCAGGGTAAACCCGCGCGGCCCGCTGTTCCGGCTCGCTTGAGTGTGTATTACAAGGACAAGGTTGCGAAAGAGCTGACCCAGAAGTTCGGTTACAAGAGCCCGATGCAGGTGCCCAGGATCGAGAAAATCGTTCTCAATATGGGCGTGGGCGAAGCCGTTGCTGACAAGAAAATCATGGATAACGCGGTGGGCGACATGACGAAGATCGCCGGGCAGAAGCCGTTGGTAACCAAGTCACGCAAGGCGATTGCGAATTTCAAGATCCGCGAAGACTACCCGGTTGGCTGCAAGGTTACTCTGCGTGGCGCCCGGATGTATGAGTTCCTGGACCGGCTCGTTAACATTGCGATGCCGCGGATACGCGATTTTCGTGGAATTTCAGGGCGCAGTTTTGATGGCCGTGGTAACTACAACATGGGCATCAAGGAGCAGATCATTTTTCCCGAGATCGAGTACGACAAGATTGATGCACTTCGCGGGATGAACATCACCATCGCGACGACCGCAAAGTCTGATGACGAGGCCCGGGCGCTGCTTTCCGCTTTTAAATTTCCTTTCCGTAACTGAGGAAAATTCTATTATGTCCAAGCTTGCATTGATAAACCGTGAGCAAAAACGACGTAAAACCGTCAAGAAATTCGCGGCCAAGCGCGCGGAATTGCAGGCGCTTGTCGACGACCAGAAGCTGGCGCCGGAAGACCGTTATGAAGCGCGGCTGAAGCTGCAAAAACTGCCGCGTAACGCAAGCCCCGTCAGGTTGCGCAATCGTTGCGCGCTTACCGGCCGGCCGCGTGGTGTTTATCGAAAATTTGGGCTGGCTCGGAGCAAGTTGCGCGAAATCGCGATGCGCGGCGAGATTCCGGGCGTAATCAAGGCTAGCTGGTAAGACGAGCAGCGGGAGAATTTTGCATGAGCATGAATGATCCAGTTTCCGATATGCTGACACGTATTCGGAATGCGCAACAAGCGGAAAAAGTATCCGTGTCGATGCCTTCGAGTACGCTCAAGGCAGCGATTGCCAGGGTTCTCAAGGACGAAGGCTATATCGACGACTTCGCTGTAAGCGGGGAAACGTCGAAGCCCGAGCTTGAGGTCAGTCTGAAATATTATGCCGGTCGCCCGGTTATTGAGAAAATCGAGCGCGTGAGCCGTCCGGGCCTGCGCATTTACAAACCGAGCCGTGACATTCCCCGCGTAATGAACGGCCTCGGCGTTGCCATCGTGTCGACCTCTAAAGGTGTAATGACAGATCGCAAGGCGCGGGGCATGGGCATTGGCGGTGAAGTTCTCTGCATCGTGGCGTAACGGAGACGAGCGATGTCCAGAGTCGGAAAAAGCCCGGTGTCATTGCCGGAAAAAGTCGAAGTAACGATCAGCGCCGATAAGATCTCGGTGAAAGGTCCGCTTGGCACTTTGGCGCAGAGCATTACGCCCAACGTCAAAGTGGAAAAAATCGAGAATCGCCTTGAGATTAAGCTCAACGAGAACTCACGTCAGGCGAATGCGATAAGCGGGACCCTGCGCGCATTGATCGCAAATATGGTTCATGGCGTTAGTCGTGGCTTCGAGAAAAAGCTGAATCTTGTCGGCGTGGGTTATCGTGCTCAGGCACAGGGTGACAAACTCAACCTTACGCTCGGATTTTCACACCCGGTCGTGCATCAGTTGCCGCAAGGTGTAAAGGCAGAAACCCCGACACAGACCGAGATCATCATCAAGGGTGCAGACAAGCAGCTGGTGGGGCAAGTTGCTGCCGACGTGCGAAATTATCGCCCGCCCGAGCCTTATAAAGGCAAGGGTGTGCGCTATGCCGGCGAGCAGATTGTGCTCAAAGAAACGAAGAAGAAGTAGGCGGACAGATCATGTTTGAGAAAAAACACGCGCGCTTGCGGCGCGCACGCAGTGCCAGGGCGAAAATTGCCGAACTCAAAGCCGTGCGGCTTACAGTTTTTCGCTCGAATGGACATATTTACGCGCAGGTTATTGATGCCACCGGCTCCAAGGTTCTGGCCAGTGCATCAACGTGCGAAAAGGAAGTACGCGCTGCGTTGCCGAAGGGTGGAGGCGTGGCTGCCGCTGCTGCGATCGGAAAACGTGTGGCAGAGCGGGCAAAGCAGGCTGGTGTGGAGAAGGTTGCGTTCGACCGCTCCGGTTACAAATATCACGGTCGGGTGAAGGCGCTGGCAGATGCAGCGCGCGAAGCCGGCCTCAAGTTCTGACGGAGCGGCTCATGGCAAAAATGCAAGCATCTAGAATGCAAACCGGCGAAGAGCGCGGTGACGGATTGCGCGAGAAAATGGTCGCAATCAACCGCGTCACGAAGGTCGTCAAGGGTGGCCGCGTGTTGGGTTTCGCTGCCCTGACTGTCGTCGGCGATGGGGACGGCAGCATCGGCATGGGGAAAGGAAAGTCCCGCGAAGTTCCAGTCGCTGTGCAGAAGGCCATGGAAGAAGCGCGCAAAAAAATGGTCAAGGTGCAACTGAAGAATGGCACCTTGCAGCATGCCGTAATGGGGCGACATGGCGCCTCTAAGGTATACATGCAGCCTGCAGCTGAGGGCACCGGCATTATCGCGGGTGGTCCGGTACGTGCGGTGCTTGAGGTTATGGGTGTGGCAAACATCTTGGCCAAATGTATTGGTTCAACCAATCCCTACAATATTGTTCGCGCGACCATCAACGGACTGACCGAGATGAATACGCCGGCTGAGATTGCCGCGAAGCGTGGCAAGTCGGTGGAAGAGATACAGGGATAAAGTAATGGCCAAATCCAAGTCACAGCCAGGCAAGACCGTCAAGATTACGCTGATGCGCAGCCTGATAGGTACGCGTCCCGAACACCGTGCATCGGTACGGGGATTGGGTCTGCGCCGCATCCGTCACACAGTCGAACTTGTAGACACGCCCGAGGTTCGCGGGATGATCAATAAAGTGTCATATCTTGTTCATTGCGAGGGTTAAATGAAGCTGAACAATATCAAGCCGGCGGCGGGATCGAAGCGCGACAAAAAGCGCGTCGGCCGCGGCATAGGGTGTGGGTCGGGCAAGACCGCCGGCCGTGGGCACAAGGGACAGAAGGCGCGCGCTGGCGGCTTTCACAAGGTCGGCTTCGAAGGCGGGCAAATGCCTTTGCATCGTCGCTTGCCCAAGCGAGGCTTCCAGTCGTTGTCCGCTGGGGATACGGCTGAAGTCCGTCTGGATACCCTGCAGAAGATGAAGGCCGACACGATTGACCTGGAGTCGCTGAAGGCGGCAGGAGCGGTCCCACGTCTGGCATTGCGCGCCAAGGTGATTCTGGCTGGTGAACTCAAGCGCAAGATCGAGCTAAAGGGCGTGCTGGCAAGCAAAGGCGCCCGCGAAGCCATTGAACGTGCCGGTGGCAGTATCGTGCAGCCGGCCGAAAAGGCCGGGAGCTAAGTCTTGGCTGTTGGTAGCGCAATGTCGGGTTCGGGAAAGTTTGGCGATCTGAAACGTCGCCTGCTGTTCCTGCTGGGCGCATTGATCGTGTTTCGCATTGGCTCGTACATTCCCGTGCCGGGCATCGATCAGGCGCAGCTCGCCGAACTGTTCCGTTCTCAGCGTGGCGGCATCCTGGACATGTTCAACATGTTCTCGGGCGGTGCGCTGTCGCGTTTTTCGATTTTCACATTGGGAATCATGCCGTATATCTCGGCCTCGATCATCATGCAGTTGATGACCGTTGTATCGCCTACGCTTGAGGCATTGAAAAAGGAAGGCGAGTCGGGGCGACGCAAAATCACGCAGTACACGCGATACGGCACCGCAGCGCTTGCCATTGTGCAGGGTTTGGCGATCGCAATTGCGTTTGAGCAGCAAAAGGTCGCGCTTGATCCGGGCCTGATGTTCCGCATGACGGCGATGGTGACGCTGGTGACCGGCACTATGTTCCTGATGTGGCTTGGCGAGCAGATTACCGAACGCGGAATCGGCAACGGCATTTCGCTGATCATCTTTGCGGGGATCGCTGCAGGATTGCCGGAGGCCGTGGGCGGCACGCTGGAACTGGCGCGGACAGGCGCTTTTTCGATCCCGTTCGTCCTCTTCATATTCGTGCTGGTGATTGCAGTTACCGCATTTGTCTGTTTTGTTGAAAAAGGGCAGCGCAAGATCCTGGTCAACTATGCGAAGCGACAGGTAGGTCGGAAGATTTATGGTGGACAGTCTTCGCATCTGCCGCTCAAGCTGAACATGTCGGGCGTGATCCCGCCGATTTTTGCCTCGAGCATCATCCTTTTTCCGGGTACCGTAGCGGGCTGGCTGGGCGAGAACGAAGGCATGTCCTGGTTGAAGAATGTTGCTGCCGTGCTTCATCCGGGGCAGCCGATTTATACGTTCTTTTATGCGGCCGCAATCATATTTTTCTGTTTCTTCTATACGGCCTTGGTTTTCAATCCCAAGGAAACGGCAGAAAACCTGAAGAAGAGCGGCGCATTCGTTCCGGGGATAAGGCCCGGCGACCAGACCGCGCGCTATGTTGAAAAGGTGACCATGCGGCTGACTCTGGCGGGCGCTTTGTACGTGACGCTGGTTTGTCTGGTACCGGAAATGCTGATCGTCTGGAAAAACGTACCGTTCTATTTTGGCGGGACTTCACTGCTGATCATCGTTGTCGTGACTCTGGATTTCATGGCGCAGGTGCAGGCTTATGTCATGTCGCATCAATATGAAAGTCTGCTGAAGAAAGCGAACTTTAAAGGCGGTGTGTTTCCGACGCGGTAATGGCGAAAGAGGACACCATCGAGATGCAGGGCGAGGTTGTTGAAAACTTGCCGAATGCTACGTTTCGGGTGAAGTTGGAAAATGGCCATGTTGTGCTTGGCTATATCTCGGGAAAAATGCGAATGCATTACATCCGCATTCTGCCCGGGGACAAGGTAACAGTGGAATTGACGCCCTATGATTTGACCAAGGGCAGAATCATTTTCAGGGCGAAATAGGCTGTAAGCGAAAGAGGTGCATCATGAAAGTTTTGGCATCAGTAAAGCGCATGTGTCGCAACTGCAAAGTTGTGAAGCGTAATGGCGTGGTACGGGTGATCTGCAAGGATCCGCGCCACAAGCAGCGCCAGGGTTGAGGGTTCGATTGAATATGAACCTATCAGAAGTTATAATGATCAGTTTTCCATTGGTGGGGTGAGGCTATGGCCCGCATAGGTGGCGTCAACATACCGAATCATCAGCACGCTGAAATCGCGCTGACGGCAATTTACGGAATCGGCCGTAGTCGCGCCCGCGCGATCTGCGTCGCGGCAGGGATCGAAACCGCGACCAAGATCAAGGACTTGTCCGATTCGGACATGGACAAGTTGCGGGAGCAGGTGGCGAAGTTTGCGACCGAGGGTGACCTTCGTCGTGAAATATCCATGAATATCAAGCGCCTGACAGACCTCGGCACGTGGCGTGGCAAGCGTCATCGCGCCGGTCTGCCGATGCGCGGGCAGCGCACGCGCACCAATGCCAGAACGCGCAAGGGTCCGCGCAAGGCGGCAGTAAAAATCCAGCGTCCGACCGCTGCGTAACAGAGAGTGACTATATATGGCTAAGGCAAGCACCAGGGTCCGCAAGAAGGTTAAGAAGAACGTGGCAGAAGGCGTGGCGCATGTGCACGCATCGTTCAACAACACCATCGTTACCATCACCGACCGTCAGGGCAATGCACTGGCTTGGGCGACTTCTGGCAGCAACGGATTCAAGGGGTCGCGCAAATCGACTCCGTTTGCAGCCCAGATTGCCGCGGAAAAAGCCGGGCGACTGGCGCAGGAATGTGGAGTGAAAAACATAGAGGTCCTGATCAAGGGACCGGGTCCAGGACGCGAGTCCGCAGTGCGTGCGCTGAACGCCGTAGGTTTCAAGATCACGAGCATCTCGGATGTGACGCCAGTGCCGCATAACGGCTGCCGTCCTCCGAAGAAGCGTCGAATTTAAGGGAGATCCCACAGTGGCCAGGAATCTCGATCCGAAGTGCCGGCAATGCCGTCGCGAAGGCGAAAAACTCTTCCTCAAGGGAGAGAAATGTTTTACCGACAAATGTGCAATTGAGCGGCGCAATTATCCGCCTGGTCAGCACGGCCAGAAGAGCGCCCGCCTGTCCGGGTACGGCGTGCAATTGCGTCAAAAGCAGAAGGTGCGCCGCATATACGGCATCCTCGAACGCCAGTTTCGCAAGACGTACAAGGACGCAGCAAGCAGCAAAGGCGTTACCGGTGAGGCGTTGCTGCAGAACCTGGAAAGCAGGCTCGACAGCGTGGTGTACCGCATGGGATTTGGTGCGTCGCGCACGGAGTCCCGCCAGGTGGTCCGCCACAACGGCATTCTGGTCAACGGAAAACGTGTCAATATTCCTTCTTACCAATGTCGCCCGGGCGATGTGGTGGAAGTCGCACAACTGGCCAAGGCTCAGCTGCGCATCAAAGGTGCAGCCGAAGCGGCGGAATCACGCGGTTATCCGGAATGGATCGAAGTCGATCCGAAGGCGCTGAAAGGTACCTTCAAGGCCCGTCCGCAGCGCTCCGAATTGCCCTCAACCATCAACGAGTCGCTCATCGTCGAGCTTTACTCGAAATAATCTCCGAGAGGTAGCCCAGTCATGTCAAGCAGCGCCTTCCTCAAGCCTCGGATCATCGATGTGCAAGGTGTATCCCCGTTCCATGCGAAGGTCACCATGGAGCCGTTCGAGCGTGGCTATGGCCATACTCTCGGCAACGCGTTGCGGCGTACGCTGCTGTCGTCGATGCCCGGCTATGCCGCAACCGAGGTCAAGATCGCCGGCGTTTTGCACGAGTACTCCACGATTGACGGTGTCCAGGAGGATGTAGTCGATATTCTGCTGAATCTGAAAGGTATCGTGCTCCGGCTGCATAATCGCGATGAAGCGGTGCTGACCCTGAAGAAATCCGGCGAGGGCGTGGTTACGGCGGCGGACATCGAGCCGATGCACGACGTCGAGATCATCAATCCGGAACACGTGATTGCCCATCTGACTGCCGGCGGAAAGCTCGACATGCAGATCCAGGTGGAAAAGGGCCGAGGTTATGTCGCAGCGGTGACTCGCCGCGGTGAGGATGAAACCCGTAGCGTCGGCGGTCTGATGCTCGATGCGTCTTACGGTCCGGTGCGGCGCGTCAGCTACGCGGTGGAATCCGCGCGCGTTGAGCAGCGCACGGATCTGGACAAGCTGGTCATCGACATTGAGACCAATGGTGCGATCGATCCCGAAGAAGCTGTGCGTTATGCGGCGCGCGTGCTGGTTGAACAGTTGTCCGTATTTGCCGATCTCAAGGGCACGCCGGCGCTGATCGAGGACAAGAAAGCGACGCAGATTGATCCCGTGCTCCTGCGCCCGGTGGACGATCTGGAACTGACGGTTCGTTCGGCGAACTGCCTGAAAGCCGAGAATATCTATTACATCGGGGATCTGATTCAGCGTACAGAGAACGAGCTGCTGAAGACGCCGAATCTTGGCCGCAAGTCGTTGAATGAAATCAAGGAAGTGCTGGCATCCCGCGGACTTACGCTCGGGATGAAGCTCGAAAACTGGCCGCCTGCCGGCCTTGAAAAGGTCTAAGAGGGCATCATGCGTCATCGTCACGGTTTAAGAAAACTTAATCGCACCAGCAGCCATCGTCTTGCGATGCTTCGCAACATGGCGAATTCGCTGTTGCGCCATGAGGCTATCAAGACCACGCTGCCCAAAGCCAAGGAGTTGCGGCGGGTTGTGGAGCCGATCATTACGCTGGGCAAGAAACCGACGCTGGCGAACCGCCGCCTTGCGTTTGATCGCCTGCGCGACCGCGAAAATGTGGTCAAGTTGTTTGATCTGCTGGGCCCGCGTTTTGCCAAACGCAATGGCGGTTACCTTCGCATTCTGAAGTTCGGTTTCCGCAAGGGCGATAATGCGCCGATGGCTTACGTCGAGTTGATGGATCGGCCGGAA
>JBFKCU010000028.1:0-14011 GCA_041620115.1 Burkholderiales bacterium
GACGCCTGACGGACCGATAAAAAAATCCCGCCGGCCATCACGGCCGGCGGGATCTTCAGTGTTTGCTGCGGTAATGCTTACTGCGGCTGGATGCCGGCGACTTGTGCGGCTTTCTTGTAGCGCGCAATTTCATTCGGCAGCAAATTGGCGAGCTGCGCCATCGTCACCGACCACGGCTCTGCATCCTGCGAGGCGAGGAATTTCTTCATGTCGTCGCTGGCGAGGATCTTGTTGATCGCGGCGTTGATGAAGGCGACGCGCTCGGCGGGCAGGCCGGCAGGCGCGAACACGCCCCACCACAGCTGGTATTCGTAGCCGGGCACCCCTTGCGATGCGACGGTCGGCAGGTCGGGAAACAGCGGTGATTTTTCGAGGCTGGTGACGCCGAGTATGCGTACACGGTTGCCTTGAATGATCGGCTGCAGCGCCGACGAACTCGAAATCAGGATCTCGATTTCACCGGAGGCGACCGCGGTCACGGCCAGCGAGATACCCTTGAACGGGATGTGCTCCATCTTGACGCCGGCGTGGGCACCGAACAGTGCGCCCGAGAAATGGTTGTTGCCGCCCACACCCGACGAACCGTAGTTGAGTTTGCCAGGGTTCTTTTTGGCCAGCTGGACGAGCTCCTTGATGTTCTTGGCCGGCACCGAGGGATGCACGGCGACCAGCATGGGTGCGCGCGCGATCATGCCCAGCGGGATGATGGCCTTCGCCGCATCAAACGGCAGTTTGGCGCGGGTTGCCGCAGTCGCCGGATAGGAGGAGGTGTGACCCAGCAGCGTATGACCGTCGGGTTCGGCCTTGGTGACGAACTCGGTGCCGATCATGCCGCTGGCACCGGCGCGGTTGTCGATCACGATGTTCTTGCCCCAGGCGGCACTGAGGCGCTGCGCAATGGCCCGGCTCATGGCATCGGCGGAACCGCCGGCGGTGTAGGGCACGACCATCTGAATGTTTTTCGACGGGAAGGCTTGTGCCGCGGCGTAAGGTGCCGCGGTGGCGAGCGCGGCTGTGATGAAGACGGCGCCCAGGCGCGTCGCGTAAGTGCGGGATTTCATGATTTCTCCTCGGAAGGGGGTTACGTTGTGCGTCGTCGAGTGTGCGCCGATTTTAGCAGCGTCACATCTCCGGGACTAGCGCATGGACCCGAGGCTCAGTCCCAGGCGGGCGCGCGTCCCGCGGGGTTCGCAATGCGGCCATCGGGCCGGGCCAGCGCGTGAATGCGGCGCATTTCGTCGTCTCTGAGGGAAAAGCTGAAAATGTCCAGGTTCTGGGCGATGCGTTGCGGATTCGACGAGCGCGGAAGAGGCACGATGTTGCCCTGCTGCACGAGCCAGCGCAGCGCGACCTGCGCGATGGTCTTGCCGTGTGCCTGCGCGATTGCAATGAGCACCGGGTCCTTGAACATCTGGCCGCGCGCCAGCGGACAATATGCGGTGAATATCAGTTGGTGACGGCGGCAGTAGTCGAGCACCTTGGACTGGTCGAGGTAGGGATGGTATTCGGCCTGCAACGTGGCCAGTGGCTCCGGACAAACGGCCAGGGCCTCTTCGAGCAACGCGATGTTGAAATTGGCGACGCCGATGTGGCGCGTCAGTCCGTCGCGTTTGGCCCGCGCCAGCGCCCCCATGGTTTCCTTGAGCGGCACCTGGTCGATGCTGGGCCAGTGCACGTGCAGCATGTCGACATAGTCAACCTGAAGATTTTTCAGGCTCTCGTCGACCGAGCGCGCAAACGCATCGGCGCGCAGATATTCGTGGGACACCTTGGTGACCAGAAAAATTTCGCTGCGCGGAACGCCCGACGCGCGGATGCCGGCGCCAACACCTTTTTCCGAGCCGTATTTCCACGCTGTGTCGATATGGCGGTAACCCAGCCCAAGCGCGGTGGCGACCAGGTCACCGCAGTCGCCGAGTTGCGAGGTGCCGAAACCGACGGCGGGCATGCTGCAACCATGCGCAGTGATATACGGAATTTCAGCAGGGGTCATGAGACGGCTCCGGGCGCGCGGCGGGCGCGCAAAGCCCGTAGAATACGCGTTTTGATTTTGCGATGCATGACACCATGACCGTGAACCAGCCGCCGTTCCATCTTGCCTTTCCCGTTGACGATCTCGCCAAGGCCCGCGCGTTTTATGGCGGACTGCTCGGATGCCCCGAGGGACGGTCTTCACCGGAATGGGTGGATTTCAATTTCTATGGCCACCAGATCGTCGCGCACCTTGCGCCGGATGAAGTTGGCCATCGCAACACCAGCGTGGTCGATGGCGACCACGTGCCGGTGCGTCATTTCGGCGCGGTGCTGTCGATGGAGCAATGGCAGGCACTGGCCGATCGGCTGACGCAGGCGGGCACCCGTTTCGTGATCGAACCGCATGTGCGCTTCAAAGGGCAGGTTGGCGAACAGGCCACCATGTTTTTTCTGGACCCCTGTGGTAACGCCTTGGAATTCAAGGCCTTCGGCGACATCGGACAGCTGTTCGCCAAGTAGGGCCGGACGCCGGGCCGAGGCCAATCCGGGCGCCTTTCTACGCGTCCTGTAATGTTGACCATTATGGCGAATCTACCTACACTCCGTAGCCCGCGATTAGAATTAACGACCCTGAGGAGGGAAACTATGCGTCAAATGTCCAAACTCGTGTTGCTGGCAGCATGCGCAATGCTTTCGTTGCCGGCAGCGGCTGCGGAAACCGTCAATCTGTCGATTGCCACTGGCGGCACCGGCGGCGTTTATTATCCGTTGGGCGGCGGCATGGCCAACGTGTTCTCGAAGACCATTCCGGGGATGACGGCCACGGCCGAAGTGACCGGCGGATCCGTCGACAACATGCGCTTGATCGGGACCGGCAAGCCCTACATTGCACTGACGCAGGCGGATGCCGCGAAGGATGCGGTGAATGGCGAGGGCAAGTTCCAGGGCACCAAGATACCCGTCCGCGCCATCATGATGCTCTACACCAACCTGATGCAGGCGGTGACGGTTGAGGGCACGGGCATCAACACCATCAATGATCTGAAGGGCAAGCGCGTGTCCACCGGTTCTCCGGGCAGCGCGACGGAAGTGTTTGCCTTCCGTCTGCTCGAAGCGGCAGGCATCAACCCGAAAACCGACGTCAAAACCGAGCGACTGGGTGCGGCGGAATCGGCCAATGCGCTGAAGGACAAGAAGATCGACGCCTTCTTCTTCGTGGCCGGACTGCCGACTTCGGCGGTGACCGATGTGGCTGCCACCCCGGGCCTGAAAATCAAGTTCCTCGATTCGTCACATCTGGTGCCGGCGATGAACAAGGCGGCCGGCAACATCTATCTCGCCGACGTGATTCCCAAGGAAACCTATCCCGGGATGACGGTGGACAACAAGGCGAGCGCGGTTGCCAACCTGCTGGTGGCCAACGCCAACATGAGCGAGCAGACGGTCTATAACATCGTGAAGACCATTTTCGACAAGCATGCCGATCTGGTCACGGTGCACAAGGCTGCCAACGACATCAAGCTCGCGCGGCAGACCCCTGACGCTTCGCCGATACCGTGGCATCCGGGTGCGGTGAAGTACTTCAAGGAAAAAGGGCTCAAGTTCTGATTTGAGCTGCTCATCTCGACCCCGTCCGGTAACGGACGGGGTTTTTTCTTTTCGGGGTTCTACAATTGCACTATCGGCCGCATACTTGCGGCATGAAAAAGATAAAACCGATCGTTGGGGGAGTAAATGACTGAAGCGCCGGCCGAGAAACTGCCTGAGGATGAAATTGGGATCAGTGAAGCAGCGCGCAAGCGCGTTGAGGAGCTGATCGAAGAGGAAGAGGGCGTACACAACCGATACGTCGGTGTGCTCGCGGTCCTGCTGACGCTGGCCGCGGTCGTCATGTCCTTGTTCCATCTGTATGCCGCGGTGGAGATCGTTCCGGCTTTCATCCTGCGGCCCACGCACGTGGCCTTCACGCTGGCTTTGGTATTTCTGATTTTCCCGATCGCAAACCGCTTCCGCCATCGTCTGATGTGGTGGGATGTCATTTTTGCGGCAATGACCATCGCCATTGCCGGATACATCCTCTACTGGGGGGATCTGCTCGGTGACCGTGCGACGGTGCCGACCACACTGGACCAGGTCGTCGGTGTTGCGCTGATCCTGCTGATTCTCGAGGGCAACCGTCGCAGTTCGACGTGGATATTGCCCTTCATCGTCGCGTTGTTCCTGGCGTATGCGCTGTTCGGGCAGTATCTGCCGTCACCGTGGACCCACAAGGGATACGAGATTTCGCGGCTGGTTGGTGCGCTGTACATGACGCTGGAAGGCATTTTTGGCGTTGCGGTCGATGTGTCGTCAACGCTGATCATCCTGTTCACGATCTTCGGTGCGTTCCTGCAGTATTCGGGTGCGGGCCGGTTTTTCCTCGATTTTTCTTTTGCGGCCATGGGCGGCAAGCCGTCGAGCGCAGGTCGCGCCGTGGTGATGTCTTCGTTCCTGCTGGGTGGCCCGTCGGGTTCCGGTGTCGCCACCACGGTGACCATCGGTGCGGTGGCTTACCCGCTGCTCGCCAAGGCGGGCTATGGCAAGGAAGCGGCCGGCGGCCTGCTCGCGGCAGGTGGTCTCGGTGCGATCATCTCGCCGCCGGTGCTCGGTGCGGCGGCGTTCCTGATTGCCGAGTTCCTGCGGATCTCCTATCTGGACGTGATCCTGATGGCGGCGATACCGACCATCCTGTTTTATCTGGCGATTTTCGTCATGGTCGAGATCGATGCGCGCAAGTTCGCCATGCATGCCGTCAAACTGGAGAAACACCAGCGTGCCTTCGATCTGGCCAAGCGTTACTGGTACCACTTCATCTCGCTGGTTTCCATCGTCTTTTTCATGCTGCTGGGTTATTCGCCGATTCTGTCGGTGTTCTATGCGACGCTCGTAACGGCGCTGATTTCTTTCCTGCAGAGTGATTCAGCCCTCATTCCCTATGAGTGGTTCCGCGGCCGCCTGCCGTGGATCCGGGGTTTCTGGGAGTCCAATTTCATCAAGGCGCTGGAAGGCGGCTCGGTGGGGGTGCTCAACGTCGCGATGACGTGCGCGTCGGCCGGCATCATCGTTGGCGTGGTGACGTTGACCGGACTCGGGCTGAAGTTCAGCTCCATCGTGCTCGATTATGCCAATTCCGGCGCGCAGTCCATGGTCAGCCTGTGGGTCATGTTCGGTGCGGACCGGACGCCCGAGTTGCTGCATGCGATGAAGCTGCTGCTGACGGCGTTTTACACGTCGTTGATCGTGTGGATCGTGGGCCTGGCCGTGCCGGTGACCGCGTCATACATCATCTGCGCGGTGATTGCCGCGCCGGCGCTGATCAAGCTGGGCGTGCCGGACTTTGCCGCGCACATGTTCATCTTTTACTACGCGGTCTTGTCCGAAGTCTCGCCACCCACGGCGCTGTCGCCTTTCGCGGCTGCGGCGATCACCGGCGGCGGCCCCTATCGTACGACGCTGCAATGCTGGAAGTACACCGCGCCGGCCTTTCTCGTGCCCTTCATGTTCGTGCTCGATCCTTCCGGCACCGGCCTGCTGCTCGGCGGCTCAATCAAGAATCTGGCGCAGGCTGACTGGGGTGCGATCGCGTTGATTTCAACGACGGCGATCATCGGCATCGTTGCGCTGGCCGGCGGTCTGCAGGGCTGGCTGCTGCGCAAGACCAATTTCGCCGAACGCTGGATGCTGATCATTGCCGGCCTTGCGCTGGTTTATCCGACGAGAACCTCGGACACGATCGGGTTGACGCTGGTCATCCTGGTGTTGCTGATGCAGAAGTTCTGGCCGCAAAGGACGGCCGCGGCGTGACGGGCCGCGGGCCGGCGGCGGGGCGCGCGGAAACGCGTTATGCCACGCCGTTTGCCGTGCTCGGCATCGCGACCGATGGCGCGGTCGTTACCAGCGTGCGCTATCTGCCGCACAATACCTTGCCGGTCCCGCCACAGGACCGTGTCGCGGAGCGTGCCTGTCGCGAGATCGAGCGTTACCTGGCCGACCCGGCACATCGGTTTGCCGTGCCTTACCGGCTGGAGGGGACGCCGTTCCAGCGTCGGGTGTGGCGCGAGATCGAAAAACTGTTTCCCATAAAAACAACGAGTTACGGGGATATCGCGCGGCGGCTGGGGACCGCGGCACGCCCGGTGGGCGGCGCCTGCGGCGCCAACCCCGTACCGTTGATCGTGCCCTGCCATCGCGTCCTCGCCGCGGGCGGACTCGGCGGTTTCATGGGAGGCACTAAATCATTTCCGCTCGGTGTCAAACGTTCGCTGCTGCAGCATGAAGGCATCCTCAACTAGCGAAATCGACGCGTTCTGCGACGCGTTGTGGCTGGAGGACGGTCTCTCCCGCAACACGCTCGACAGTTACCGTCGCGATCTGCAGCAGTTTGCGGCATGGCTGCAGGCGCAGCACGGGCTCGCACTGCTGGATGCTGACCAGGCGGCAATCCAGGCATATCTGGCGCATAAGTTCCGCAGCAAGGCGCGCGCGTCCAGCGCGGCGCGCCTGCTCTCCAGCCTCAAGCGTTTCTTCCGGCATGCGTTGCGGCAGAACATGATCAAAACGGATCCGACGCTGCGCATCGACACGCCCAAACTGCCGCGTGCCCTGCCGAAAACGCTCACTGAAGCGGATGTCGAGGGATTGCTCGCGGCGCCGCCGCTGGACCTGCCGCTGGGCCTGCGGGACCGGGCGATGCTCGAGGTGCTGTATGCGAGCGGGCTACGGGTGTCGGAACTGGTGACGCTGAAGGTGCCGCAGGTCAGTCGCGACATGGGTGTCGTGCGCGTGCTGGGCAAGGGATCGAAGGAACGCCTGGTGCCTTTGGGCGAGGAGGCGCTGAACTGGATCGAGCGCTATCTGCGCGAGGCGCGGCCGAAACTGCTCAACGGCCGGGCCAGTGATGCGCTGTTTGTCACGGCACGCGCGGCGGCGATGACCCGCCAGTCGTTCTGGCATTTGCTCAAACGTTATGCGTTGCAGGCGGGCCTGCACAAGCCGATTTCGCCGCATACGCTGCGCCACGCTTTTGCGACGCACCTGCTCAACCACGGTGCCGACCTGCGCGTGGTGCAGCTGCTGCTCGGCCACTCTGACATTTCGACGACGCAGATCTACACCCACGTGGCGCAGGAGCGCATGAAGCAGTTGCATGCGCGGCACCATCCGCGGGGCTAGCGGCATTGCATGGACGAAGTAGGCGCACGGGCGTGCGCCTGAGAAACTACTGTTTTTTGCCGCGCTCGATGCTGACACCCAGCTGTTTGACGCCGGCGAGGGGTGCCAGTTTGGCAATGGTGACCCGCAGCCACGGCGCCTTGAAATCCTGAATGATCAACTGTGCGATCGACTCGGCGGCGTGTTCCAGCAAAGAGAAATGCTGTTGCGCGAAGAGTTTCCGGATGTCGGCGACCACGGCGGCGTAGTCAATGGTGTCTTCGATGCGATCGCTGTGCGCGGCGTGGGCGCCGCGCAGGCCGATTTCCAGGTCCAGCTGTACGGTTTGCGGCGCCTGTTTTTCCCACTCATAAATGCCGATGCGGGTTTCGATACGCAGTTCGCGGATGAATATGGTGTCCATGGAATGAAGGCGGCGGTGTGACTTGCGCTAGAATGGCCGGCGCCATTCTAGCAGGCTGCACCAGATCGGCCGCGCGCGCTGCAGTTGCCGGCTCGGCTGGTGGTATCGAAGGAGAAAATACTTGGCGCTCTGGCTGGTCGTTGTAGTGGCTTATCTGATTGGTTCGGTTTCATTTGCCGTGGTGGTAAGCCGTGCTTATCGCCTGCCGGATCCGCGCGAATACGGCTCTGGCAATCCGGGTGCGACGAATGTGCTGCGCAGCGGGCGCAAGTCGGCCGCTGCACTGACGCTGCTCGGTGACAGCGTCAAAGGCTGGCTGGCGGTTCTTGCCGCGGCAACGTGGGCCGCCGACGACACCGATCTGGCGATGGCGCTTGCCGCGGTCGCGGTCATCCTCGGACACATGTATCCGGTGTTCCATCGTTTCAAGGGCGGCAAGGGCGTCGCGACTGCGCTGGGTGTGTTGCTGGGGCTGAGTCCGTGGCTGGCGCTGGGCACGGTGTCGACCTGGATCACGATTGCCGTTTTTTTCCGCTACTCTTCGCTGGCCGCTCTGATCTCCGCGCTGTTCGCGCCTTTTTTTACATTGATCTTGTTCAATGCAGCGCATCCGTTTTTCGCCGCGGTGGCGGTTTTATCGGTCCTGCTGATCTGGCGCCATCGCGCCAACATTCGCAATCTGCTGGCCGGCAAAGAGCGCAAGTTGGGCGCAAAAGCGGAAACTTAGCCCGCTGACAGGCTGGCCAGATCCCAGCGCGGGCGTACGGTGAAACCGGATGCCGCGCGCGGGACTTGCCCTCGTTGCTGCAATCTCAGTGCGCCGGCAAATGCGATCATGGCGCCATTGTCGGTGCAGAATTCGAGCGGCGGATAAAACACGGTACCGCCCATGTGGTGCACGGCCGCGGTCAGTTGCGTGCGTAACCGGCGGTTGGCGCCGACGCCGCCGGCGACAACCAGCCTGGACAGGTCGGTTTGCGCCATTGCAGCCAGCGATTTGCCGACCAGCACATCGACGATGGCCGCCTCCAGTTCCGCCGCCAGATCGGCGCGGCCCTTTGCATCAAGTGCCTGGCTACGAACGGCGGTGAGCACCGCGGTCTTCAGGCCGCTGAAACTGAAATCAAGGTTGTCACTGCGCAGCATCGGGCGCGGCAGGGTGTACCTGCCCGCATGTCCGGATTCAGCGAGCGCGGCGATTGCAGGACCGCCGGGATAGCCGAGGTCGAGCAATTTTGCGGACTTGTCGAAAGCTTCGCCGGCGGCATCATCCAGCGTTTCACCGAGCAGGGTGTAATCGCCGACGCCGCCGACCCGCATCAGCTGGGTGTGACCGCCGGAGACGAGCAGCGCAATGAACGGAAACTGTGGCGCCGGCGCCGCCAGCAGGGGGGACAGCAGATGGCCCTCCAGGTGGTGGATGCCGATGGCCGGGATATCCAGCGCATGGGCCAAGCTGGTGCCGACGCCGGCGCCGACCAGTAACGCGCCTGCCAGCCCGGGACCGGCGGTGTAGGCGACCGCGTCCAGGTCTGCCAGGGTTGCGCCGGCCTCCCGGAGGACCTCTCGGGTCAGGGGCAAGACCCGGCGGATGTGGTCGCGGGAGGCCAGTTCCGGCACCACGCCCCCGTAATCAGCATGCAGGGCGATCTGGGAGTGCAGCGCATGGGCACGCAGGCCGCGCTCCGTGTCGTAGAGGGCGATGCCGGTTTCGTCGCAGGAGGTTTCGATGCCGAGTACGAGCACGGGAGGGTTCGGGACCCGGAGGGGCGGGACCTGTAATTTTTGGCTGGAACCGTTTATAATACGCGTTTTACCAATTTCAGCTTATTCGGGTTGCAAGAGGGATTGATGACTACAGTTCGCGTGAAGGAAAACGAGCCGTTCGAAGTGGCACTGCGCCGCTTCAAGCGCACGGTTGAAAAGACGGGCCTGCTGACCGAGCTGCGCGCCCGCGAGTTCTACGAGAAGCCGACCTCGGAGCGCAAGCGCAAGCTCGCCGCCGCGGTCAAGCGCACGCACAAGCGTCTGCGCTCGCAGTTGCTGCCGCCGAAGCTGTACTAAGCGGCACGCTGTTCTGGTTGACCAAGGGTGCCGGGGCTACGCCTCGCACCCTTTTGTTATTTGTGCGGTTGGATGTGTTGATCCGGTCATACAGGAGCCTGTTCCGTGACACTGCGCGAAAAAATCAACGATGACGTGAAGGCTGCGATGCGCAGTGGTGACACCGCGCGCCGCGACACGATACGCCTGCTGCTGGCGGCGCTGAAGCAGCGCGAAGTCGATGAACGCAAGACGCTGGCTGATGCCGATGTGCTGGGCGTGATCGAGAAAATGATCAAGCAACGCCGGGATTCGATCAGCCAGTTTGAGCAGGGCGGTCGTCAGGATCTGGCCGACAAGGAAAAGCAGGAGCTGATTCTGTTGCAGGCGTATATGCCTCAGGCCATGGGTGACGATGAACTTGCGGCGGCCGTAGCCGCGGCCGTGGCCGAATCCGGGGCCAGCAGCCCGGCGGACATGGGCAAGGTCATGGCGGTGCTGAAACCGAAACTGGCCGGGCGTGCTGACATGTCCAAGGTGTCGGCGGCAGTCAAAGCGCAGCTGACCCGGTAGGCGCCGACGGGGAAACCGTAATTCGCACCGGGTGGTTTGTGTAACCCGTTGTTTTTTATATAGTTTAATCGCTTGCGGTGACCCGGGGACGATGTCCGTCCCCGCGAGTTGCGCTGCCCTATAATTCACCGGAACCTATCGGGTAGGCATGTTGCCGCCCGTATCGAACGGGACTCGCTGCAGCACGCATGATTCCGCAGTCGTTCATTCAGGACCTGCTCGGTCGCGTCGACATCGTCGAGGTGATCGACCGTTACGTGAAGCTTAAACGCGGCGGCGCCAATTATTCTGCGTGCTGCCCGTTCCACTCGGAAAAATCCCCGTCTTTTACCGTCAGTCCGACCAAACAGTTTTATCACTGCTTTGGTTGCGGCGCGCACGGGACTGCCATCGGTTTCATGATGGAGTACAGCGGCATGGGTTTTGTCGACGCGGTCAAAGACCTGGCGCAGAGTGTCGGCATGCAGGTGCCGGAAGAGCCGCGTTCCGAACAGGCGCAGCGGCGTGCGGAGGAAGGCCCTGATCTGTATGGCGTATTGCTCCAGGCGGCGCAGTTCTATCGCAATCAGCTCAAGGAAGCGCCGCATGCGATTGAATACCTGAAGCGGCGGGGGCTCTCAGGTGAAATCGCCAAACATTTCGGCATCGGTTATGCGCCGGCTGGCTGGCAGAATCTGGAGCAGATTTTTCCGGATTATGCGAACAAGGCCCTGAATGCCGCAGGCCTGGTCAAACAAAACGAGGAAGGCCGGCGTTACGACGTATTCCGCGATCGCATCATGTTTCCGATCGTTGACGTGCGCGGGAACATCATCGGATTCGGCGGGCGGGTTCTGGGCGATGGCGAGCCCAAGTATCTGAATTCGCCGGAAACCGCGGTGTTCGAGAAGGGCCGCGAATTGTACGGGTTGTTTCAGGCGCGGCGTGCGATCCACGACGCAGGCTGTGTGGTCGTGGTCGAGGGATACATGGATGTGGTGGCCCTGGCGCAGGCTGGCGTTGGCTATGCGGTGGCGACGCTGGGTACAGCGACTACACCGATCCATGTGCAGAAACTCTTGCGCCAGGCCGAAGAAGTCGTGTTCTGCTTTGACGGCGATGCCGCCGGTCGCCGTGCCGCCTGGCGGGCCCTGGAAAACAGCCTCGCCCAACTCGTTGATGGCAAGCAGGTCAAGTTTCTGTTTTTGCCCGACGGTGAGGATCCCGATACCTATGTGCGGGCGCAAGGCCAGGCCGCGTTTGAGGCTTTGCTTGCCAAAGCCGATCCACTGTCGCGTTTTCTGATTGATGAACTGCGCACGAATGTTGATATCGATACGTCCGAAGGCCGCGCCAAACTGATGCAACAGGCCAAACCGCTGGTGAAGCAGATTGCGGCGCCGATGCTGTCGTTGCTGATTCGCAAGGAACTGGCGCAACTCGCCGGGGTGCTGCCGCAGGAACTCGACGCGCAGTTCGGCATCAGGAGCCAGGCACCGCCGGCACCTGCGAAAAGGGCCGCGCCAGCGACGCAGTCGATTCTCCGCACGGTGCTGGAATTGCTGATTGTCGAGCCTCATCTGGCCGCGCAGATCAACCGCAGTGATCTGGCGCAAGCTGCCGGAGTGCCCGGTATCGACCAGACCGACCTGCAAGCGCTGGATGCCGTGCTTGAGGCGGTCGGCACCGGCGACACTAAGATCAATCTGGGCGAGGTTTTCCGCGATTCGCCCCATGAAATCCCGGTGCGGCAGGCGGAAGCGGGGGCCTTGCGCTGGCAGGATCGATCACTGACGCCAGCAGAACTGGAGGCCGAATTCCGGGGTGCCTGGCAGCAGGCGGCCGACCGGATTCGCCGGGCGTGTATTACGGCATTGTTGGAAAAATCCCGGCGCCAGGGCTTGAGTTCCGCAGATCAGGCGCAATATCGGCTTTTGCAACAAGCACTTAGCGCGAACTCCGCGAAGTGAAATCTGGTGCTGTTTAAGGTATAATTTACGGTTTTTCACCAACATCTCGCCCGGCGGAGCTTTACTCTATGGCCAAGCAATCCAAAGCATCGAAACCCAAGGCAAAGAACGCGAAGGCAAAGAACGCCAAGACCAAGGTAGCGGCGCGCGCCAAGACTGCGCCTGTGAAGGCGGCCGCAAAATCAAAAGGGCGTGTGGTGACGAAGGCCAAGGCGGTGAAATCCAAGGCAGCGACCCGCGCCGGCGTCAAACCGCGTCCGGTGGCGAAAGCCGCGGCCAAGGTCAAAGGCAAAGCAAAG
This sequence comes from Burkholderiales bacterium, assembly GCA_041620115.1. Taxonomy (GTDB): domain Bacteria; phylum Pseudomonadota; class Gammaproteobacteria; order Burkholderiales; family SG8-41. The sequence continues at coordinate 12,453 of JBFKCU010000028.1, forward strand.
GCTGCCCCGAAAACGGCGGCGAAAACCAAAGCCGTCCTGCGCAAAGAGCAGCGACTGGCAAACTTCAAAGCCGTAGCGAAGCAGGCACTGGCCAAAGTAAAGGCGGCCGCGCAGAAGCTTGATAAGTCGGCGGCACGACCCGCCGCGACCGCGGCCAAGCCGGCGGGCAAGCGCAGTACGCGCGGCCTGACCGCGCGCGAACGCGCACTCGTCAAGGAATTTGATCGGCGCGAAATGTCGCCTGCAGATGCCGAAGCGCGGCGTCAGCGGCTGAAAAATCTGGTTGTGCTCGGCAAGGAGCGCGGTTATCTGACCTACGCCGAGATCAACGACCACCTGCCTGACGACATGCTCGATGCCGAGGCAATCGAGAACATCATCGGCATGATCAACGACATGGGCATCCAGGTCTACGATGAGGCGCCGGATGCCGAAACACTGTTGATGTCCGAGGCCACGCCGGCTGTGGCGGACGAGGATGCGGTGGAAGAGGCGGAAGCTGCGCTGTCGACGGTCGACTCCGAATTCGGCCGCACGACGGACCCGGTGCGCATGTATATGCGCGAGATGGGTTCGGTGGAACTGCTGACGCGCGAGGGCGAGATCGAGATTGCCAAACGGATTGAAGACGGTCTGCGCCACATGATTCTCGCCATTTCGGCTTGTCCCACGACCATTGCGGAGATTCTGGCGCTGGCAGAGAAGATCGAGAAAGAGGAAATCAGCGTCGGCGATGTGGTCGACGGACTGGCTGACCTCGAGATGAAGGACGAAATCGTCGAGGAAGAGGCGGAGGAAGAGGCGGAAGAAGAGGAAGACAAGGAAAAAGACGACGACTCCGACGATGACGAAGACGATGACGGTGCCGCCAGTGCAGCCCAGGCCGCTGCCGACCTGGCACGCCTGAAAGAGGCGTCGCTGCTGCACTTCGCCAGCATCCGCAACAATTATCAGAAAATGATGCGCGCCTTGCCGAAGCACGGGTCGCGCGGCCGTCCGTACATCCAGGCACGCGAAGCCATTTCCGAAGAGTTGATGAAAATCCGCTTCTCGGCCAAGCAGATCGAGGCGCTGTGCGACGGCGTGCGCAAGCTGGTCGAGGAAGTGCGCACCGACGAGCGCACGATCATGGCGCTGTGCATCGACAAGGCGCGCATGCCGCGCCAGCACTTTATCAAGGAGTTTCCGGGCAAGGAAACCAGCGCGCGGTGGATACGCGGCGAGGTTGAATCGGGCAAGCCCTGGAGCGAGGCATTGTCGCGTTTTGAACCGGCAGTGGTGGAGCAGCAGCAGAAGCTGCTGGATCTGCAAAGCCGGATCGGCATCCCGATCAAGGAGCTGAAGGAAATTAATCGCCAGATGATTACCGGCGAGGCCCGTGCACGCCGCGCCAAGCGCGAGATGACCGAGGCCAATCTGCGCCTCGTGATTTCGATCGCCAAGAAGTACACCAATCGCGGCCTGCAGTTTCTCGATCTCATCCAGGAGGGCAACATCGGCCTGATGAAGGCGGTGGACAAGTTCGAATACCGGCGCGGCTACAAGTTTTCGACGTATGC
>JBFKCU010000029.1:0-13896 GCA_041620115.1 Burkholderiales bacterium
GAACACCCGGATCTGCTGGTGTTCTACCGGATGGGTGATTTCTACGAGCTTTTTTTCGACGACGCCGAGAAGGCTGCGCGCCTGCTCGACATCACGCTGACCACGCGCGGTGAATCAGCCGGTGCGCCGATCAAGATGGCCGGCGTGCCTTTTCATGCGCTGGACCCGTACCTGGCAAAACTGGTGAAGCTAGGCGAGTCGGTCGCGATCTGCGAACAGATCGGCGACCCGGCCACGTCCAAGGGCCCGGTGGAGCGCAAAGTGATGCGCATCGTCACACCCGGCACGCTCACCGAGTCGGCGCTGCTCGACGAGAAAACCGAGAACCTGCTGCTCGCCGCGCACCACAGCGGCAATGTGCTGGGACTGGCCTGGCTGGAGCTGGCCTCGGGTCGCTTCAGCGTCATGGAAACCGCGCCGGCCAATCTCGCCGCCGAGATCGAGCGTTTGCGGCCGGCGGAAATCCTTTTCGCCGAAGGCACGACCTTGAGTCTCGACGATGCAGGATCAGCGCTACGGCATCTGCCGCCGTGGCGTTTCGATACGGACACCGCACGCCGCGCGCTGTGCAGCCAGTTCGGCGCCCATGACCTCAGCGGCTTCGGCGCACAAAATCTGGATGCGGCCGTGGCGGCCGCCGGTGCGCTGCTCGACTACGCCAAATCGACCCAAGGCACGGCGATTGCCCATGTCCAGGCGCTGACAGTGGAAACCGAAAGCGCCTACGTGCGCATGGATCCGGCGACGCGACGCAACCTCGAACTGACCGAAACCATCCGCGGTGAGCCGGCGCCGACGCTGCTGTCGCTGCTCGACACCTGTGCCACCGGCATGGGCAGCCGGCGCCTGCGCCATGCGCTGCACCACCCGCTGACCGACCGCGCGCTGGTGCAGACCCTGCACCAGGCCGTGGCCACGCTCATCGCCACGGGCAGTCACGCCGCAGTGCGCGCGACACTGAAACAGTTCTCCGATGTTGAACGCATCGCCACGCGGGTTGCACTTGCCTCCGCACGGCCGCGCGACCTGTCGGGGCTCGGGGGCTCACTGCGCCAACTGCCTGCGCTGACCGGCATCCTCCCCGACGTCGCGGACGTGCGCCTCGCGCAACTGCAGGCCGATCTCGCACCACAGGACGATCTCGCCGCGTTACTTCAGGCCGCAATCAAAATGGAGCCGGCATCGGTGATCCGCGACGGCGGCGTCATCGCCGACGGCTACGACGCCGAGCTCGATGAACTGCGCGGCATCCAGCAGAACTGCGGCACTTTTCTGGCGGAGCTCGAATCACGCGAACGCACCCGCACCGGCATCACCACGCTGAAAGTGGAGTTCAACCGCGTCCACGGTTTTTACATCGAAGTGTCGCGGGCACAGTCGGACAGGGTGCCTGATGACTACCGGCGCCGCCAGACGCTGAAGAATGCGGAACGCTACATCACCCCGGAACTGAAAACCTTCGAGGACAAGGCACTGTCCGCCAATGAACGCGCGCTGTCGCGTGAGAAGCTGCTCTACGAGCAGTTGCTGGCGAAGCTCGCCCCGCATGTGCCGGCGCTGCAACGCCTCGCCGCGGCACTGGCCGAACTCGACCTGCTGGCCACGTTCGCCGAACGCGCCGTGGCGCTGGACTGGGCGATGCCGGAGTTCATCGACGACGCACTCATCGACATCGACGGCGGACGCCACCCGGTGGTCGAAGCGCAGGTACAGCCGTTCATCGCCAATGACGCGCAATTGTCGGCAACCCGGCGGATGCTGCTGATCACCGGCCCCAACATGGGCGGGAAATCAACCTACATGCGCCAGACCGCGCTGATTGCGCTGCTCGCGCACTGCGGGTCATTCGTGCCCGCCACGCGCGCACGCCTCGGACCGCTCGACCGGATCTTCACCCGCATCGGCGCCGCGGATGATCTCGCCGGCGGACGTTCAACCTTCATGGTCGAGATGACTGAAGCCGCCTACATCCTGCATCACGCCACGCCGCAGAGCTTGGTGCTGATGGATGAGATCGGCCGCGGCACGTCGACCTACGACGGTCTGGCGCTGGCCTGGGCCATCGCGCGCCACCTGATCGAGCGCAGCGGCTGTTACACGCTGTTCGCCACGCATTATTTTGAACTGACCCAGCTCGCCGTCGATTTCAAACAGGTCGCGAACGTGCATCTCGACGCCGTCGAACACAAGGACCGCATCGTGTTCCTGCACAGCGTCGAAGAAGGACCCGCCAACCGCAGCTACGGCCTGCAGGTCGCACAGCTCGCCGGCGTGCCGGCCGCCGTCATCCGCGCCGCCCGCAAGCATCTCGCCGGGCTGGAGGCCGCCGCGGCAGCGCATGCGTCGCAGGGTGATCTGTTTGCGGCTGCCGCGGCAACCGCTGCGCCCGAACCCGAGCCGCATCCGGCGATCGACATGCTGCACGACTGCGATCCCGACGCGCTGACGCCGCGGGATGCGCTTGATCTGCTTTACCGGTTACGCGCGCTGGTGCGGGACAAGCCCGCAGGAAAAAGCTGAGCCGTCGCGTTAATCCGCTTAGTTCTTGTTAACGGCCTGCGCCGGATCAATGATGATGGCCGTGCGGCCCGTGAACGTGGCCATGCTCCAGCTCTTCCCCGGTCGCGGCGCGCACCGCGGATACCGTGCAGCGGAAATCCAGCGTCTGCCCCGCCAGCGGATGATTGCCGTCCACCACGATCTTGGTTTCGGCAACGTCGGTGACCGTGTACACCATCCCCTGCCCTGAAGACTCGCCGCGCCCCTCGAACTGCATCCCGACCGCAACTTCCGGCGGAAACTTGTCACGCGCTTCCACATGCACCAGCTCCGCATCGTATTCGCCGAAGGCATCATTCGGCGCCAGGCGCACCTCACATTTATCGCCCGCCACTTTCCCGTCCAGCGCCTGCTCGACCAGCGGGAAAATGCCGTGGTAACCGCCATGCAGGTACGCAATCGGCTCATCGGTCTTCTCGATCAGGTTGCCCTGCGCATCCATCAGTTCAAACATCAGCGTAACCACCGTATTCTTTGCAATCTGCATTACAGTTCCTTGATTAACCGCAGCACTTCAGCCGCGTGGCCGCGCGGGCTCACGCCATAGAGCGCGTGCCGCACAACGCCCTTGTGATCAATAACAAAGGTTGACCGCCGGATGCACTCCCGCGTTCCTCCTTCATACTCCTTTTGCTGCATGACACCGTAACTGCGGCATACGTCACCATCGACATCCGACAACAACTGTACCGCCAGCCCGTGCTTGTCGCGGAAAACCCCATGCGCCATGCAATCATCCATGCTGACACCCAAAACCAGTGCGCCGGCGTCTGAAAAATCCATTTCCAGCTCGCTGAACTCCAGCGCTTCAGCGGTACATCCCGGGGTGTCGTCCTTGGGGTAAAAATAGAGCACTACATTCTTATGGCCACGCGTTTCAGCAAGGCGCACCACGTTCAAATCAGCATCCGGCAGTTCAAATACCGGCGCGCGATCACCGGACTTCAGCACGTTGCGATCCTGTTTCCGTCATGACGGACCTCGTTATTCGGCCGCTCATCAATTTCCAAGCCGGATTCTCGGAACAAAGTGGCCCGCGGTCAAGCGCACGCGACAACAGGCAACATATAATCGTGAACAATGCCGAAATCAATATTCAATAATTTAACGCGGGCACAGTTTTTGCGGCGCCACTGGCAGAAAAAACCGCTGCTCGTCCGCGGCTGCCTGCCGCAGTTCGCAACTCTGGTATCGCGCCGGGACCTGTTCGAGATGGCGCAGTCTCCCGATACCGAAGCGCGGCTGATCGAACGCGATGGCCCACGATGGCGCGTAACACACGGCCCGTTCCGCAAACGCGATTTTACCCGGCTGCCCGCACGCAACTGGACGTTGCTGGTGCAGTTCGTCAATCACGTACTGCCCGCCGCACAGGATCTGCTCGATGAGTTCGCATTCATCCCCTACGCGCGCCTCGACGACCTGATGGTCAGTTATGCCCCGCCGGGTGGCGGCGTCGGACCGCATTTCGACAGCTATGACGTGTTCCTGCTGCAGGGCGAGGGACGCCGGCAATGGCAGATCAGCCGGCAACGCGACCTCGATCTGGTCGAGAATGCGCCGCTGAAGATATTGCGAAACTTCCGTGCCAGCCAGGAGTGGGAACTCGCGCCCGGCGACATGCTCTACCTGCCGCCGCAATGCGCGCACGACGGTGTCGCGCTGGAAGAATGCATCACGTATTCAGTCGGCTTCCGCGCGCCGTCAGCACAGGAGTTGTGCAGCCGCTTTCTCGACTACCTGCAGGATCATCTGCAGGCGCCGGGACGTTATGCCGATCCGCAGTTGCAGCCGACGCATCACCCCGCGCGCATCACGCCGCAACTGGCGCAGGGTCTCATCGCACTGCTGCGTCATGCACGATGGAAGCACGCTGACATGCTGCAATTCATCGGCGCCGACCTCAGCACACCCAAGCCCCATGTCGTTTTTGCGCCGCCGCTGCGTCCGCTGTCAGCCACGCGCTTTGGCCTGACGGCATCGCGGCGGGGATTGCGCCTCGCCGCGCAGTCGATCCTGCTCTATGATGACCGGGCGTTCTACATCAACGGCGAACGTTGCGTGCTGCCTGCCGCGGCACGCGTCACCGCCCGACGCCTGGCCGATCGCCGCCGCCTCGCGCCCGCTGCCATCCCGCAGGCAGCGCAGGAAATACTGTATGCGTGGTACCGTTCAGGCTATCTCGAATCCGGCGTGCACGGGTAACGCCCGCAGGGAGTGTACCGATGGAATTGACAGGCAATCTGCCGAATGCGCAGTACCGGCGTTTTGAAAGCAACCGCGAATACGAACGCGTAATCGACGAGTTGATTCCCATGACGCAGAAGATCATCCGCGTCTTTGACAAAACGCTGAGCCGCGCCTACAACAGTGCGGCACGCATCGAGTTGTTGCGGCAGTTCCTGCTGGCCAATCGCGGCAACCGGCTGCTCATCGTGCTCCACGAAACCCGGCAGCTGGCCCTCGAGTGCCCGCGCATGATGGAATTCTCGCGCCAGTTCAGCCACGCCTGCAGCATCCGCGAGACGCTGCGCGGTGCAAAGCATGTTGCTGATCCGTTCGTCATCTTTGACGGCAGCCACTATGTTCATCGTTTTCACCATGACCATATGCGCGCCGCCCAGGGCACGCATGACCCGACGGGCGCGCAGGAGCTGATCGAGCGCTTCGACGAAATCCAGGAGTGTGCCGGTCCGCCGTTGGCCGCCAACGTCACGGGATTGTGACTATTTGTGATGTAGGTCTCTTGAATCACCACCAAACACTGTTAGAATCCGCGCCGGCATGATGGCTGCTGCAGGACGCCTGTCCGGGTTCTGCGGTCTGCACGGTGCCAACCAAATTTGGATTGAACTCAATTTTTTACCTTCGAAGGATTATCAACATCATGAATCGCTCCCTCCTCGTTGCCGCTCTGCTGGCAATTGGCCTGTCCGCCTGCGGCGACAAACCCGCCCCCGCTCCGGCCCCGGCCCCGGCTCCGGCCCCTGCTCCGGCCCCGGAAGCCCCGAAAGCTGAAGCACCTGCTGCCGACGCCCCGAAAGCCGACGCTGCCACTCCGGCTGCTGACGCTGCCCAGGGTGCCGCCGACGCAGCCAAGGGTGCTGCCGATGCAGCCAAGGGTGCCGCCGATGCAGCCAAAGGCGCCGCGGAGGCAGCCAAGGACGCAGTCAAGAAGTAAGTGTTCCAGCACCACGAAAAAGCCGGCCTGCGGGCCGGCTTTTTTGTCGCTACGCGGAGACCATCGCCTCCGGCTCAGGCCAGCATCCGCCAGTCAAATCCGTCTGCTTGCGTCGCCACGCCCACCCAGTCCGGCGTGCAGCCCAGCGCCGCCGACAGTGCCGCGCGGGCCAGTTCCGGTTGATTGTTTTTCTGCGACAGATGTGCCGCGATGACATGCTGCAGCGACGCCCGGTCTATGCTTGCGATGATCCCGGCCGCCTGCTGGTTGTCGAGGTGTCCCAAGCGCCCTGAGATGCGTCGCTTCAGGTGCTCCGGATAGGCGCTGCCCGTCAGCATGTCGAGATCATGATTGCATTCGATCACCAGCGCATCGAGGCCTGACAGCATGTGTTCGATATGCGACGTGGATGATCCCGCATCGGTCAGCACCCCCAGTCGCGATACACCATCACCGAACACAAACTGCGTGGGCTCGCGTGCATCGTGCGGCACCGGATAGGGCAGAATTTCGATGTCACCGACCGCAAACGGCGTATGACTGTCGATGATGACGACTTCACCGAAGACACGATCCCTTGCGCTGGCGGCCATGTGAGTGCCGTGTGAAAGATAGACCGGTATGCCGAATTTCCGCGCGAACCGCGCCACCCCGCCGACATGATCATCATGCTCGTGCGTGACCAGCACGGCATTCAGGGCTGACGGCTCCAGATTCAGCCGCGCCAGCCGGCGCACGGTTTCGGCGATGCTGAAACCGCAGTCGAGCAGTATGCGCGAAGCGCCCGCCTCGACGACCAATCCGTTGCCGTCGCTGCCGCTGCCCAGCGATGCGAAACGCATCACGACCGGAAGCCGGATGACAGGAACGTCAGAACACCGGGTGCCGTGATCAAGCCGGTACCGGGGCTGCCCGCTGCGGCGAGCCTCACTTCAGTTGATCGTAGAGCAGCGTCAGGATGCGATTCGCGGTATCGGATTTCTCGCGAACACCTTCCTTGTCCAGCACCCGCACGTCCGTGCCCGAGACGCTGCCCTGCACCAGAATCCGGTATTGCTCCTTGCTCGGCACTTTCGGGCTGCTGCTCCAGAACTTGAGCTTGGACAGCCAGCCTTTTTCCGGCGTCGTCTTCAAATCGGCGTCCGGATCAATATAACGCACGAAATAAACGCCTTTCGAGCGATCACGATCTTCCACCGTGAATCCCACCCGGTCAAGCGCCAGGCCCACGCGCCGCCAGGCCCGGTCGAACTGGTCGTTCAGCGCCAGCAGGCTGCCGTCCGCACCACGGTTGAGCCGCGCCTGCGGTTCGATTTTCGCCGCCGCGATCTGGGTCTGGGCCCGCTCGTTCTCGACACCGAAGCGCACCATCAGCCGCCGCAGCATTTCCGCTTCAAGGTCGGGATTGGGCGGCCGCGGTTGCCACCGCGTGTCATCCTTTTGCGCGGTGGTATACACCTCTTCCATGCCGCGATGGCTGATGTAGATCTCCGTGGTACCCGCCTCGGCGCCGCGCTCCAGCCGGGTGCGGAATTTGTCGCGCTCAGAGGTCGAATACAGGTTGTCAAATGCACGCCCAATGACGCCGCGCAATCCGCTCTGCGGAATGTTCGCGCGATTCTCCGCCCAATCGGTTTCGAGTACGCCTGCTTCGGGCCTCTCCACATTGACCACGAATCCGGTTTCCTGCCAGAACTCCTTGACCACTGGCCAGATCTGTTCCGGCAGTCCCGGCACGACCAGCCACCGTTGGGTGCCAGCCCGCTCGACACGCACATTCTCGATCTTGGGCAACACCGCCGTCTGTGCCGACGAGATTTGCGGCCTGCCGGTGCGGTCCTTGTTGTAGTCCGAGTAGGTTGCGGTGCCTTTGGGATTCACATCCGGCACCACGAAACGGTCGTCGGTCCCGGGTCGCACCAGGTCCGGCGGTATGTCCAGCGGCGGCAGCCTGGCCGACGATGACTTGTAATCGATTTTCTTGGTGGGCAGTTCCATGGAACACGCCCCGAGCGCGACGCCGACGACAACCGCCGCAACCACGCCCGCTGATTTACGCCACTGCATGATGCTTTCCCCCGACAACTTTTACGGCGCCGGCCTGCTTCATGGCTTCGCGCACCTGTTCATGATATTGCGCGGACAACGGCGTCAGCGGCAAACGGATACCTCCCTGCATCAGCCCCAGCTGCTGCACCGCCCATTTGACCGGGATCGGATTGGCTTCGCAGAACAAATCCTGGTGCAGCCCCAGCAGCCGGTTGTTCAACGCCACTGCACCCGCAGCATCACCGCGCAGCGCCGCCGCGCACATCTCGTGCATCAGCCGGGGCGCAACATTGGCGGTCACGGAAATGACGCCGTCGCCGCCGAGCAACATCAACGCGATACCGGTGGCATCGTCGCCGCTGTAGACGCGAAATGCCTCGGGTTTGCGTCGCAGCAGATCGGTGCCGCGCTCCAGGTTTCCGGTGGCGTCCTTGATGCCGATGATCCCCGGCACTTCGGCGAGCCGCAACACGGTGTCGTTGCCCAGATCGGCAACTGTCCGTCCTGGCACGTTGTAGAGAATCTGCGGAATGTCCACGGCCTCGGCGATCGCCCTGAAATGGCGGTAGAGACCTTCCTGCGTGGGCTTGTTGTAATACGGCACCACGGTCAGACTGGCTTCGGCACCGGCCGCCTTGGCGTATTGCGACAGCTCGATCGCCTCGCTCGTCGAGTTGGCCCCCGTGCCGGCGATGATGGGCACCCTTCGCGCCGCATGCTTGACGGCGGTTTCAATCAGCAACCGGTGTTCGTCAAAATCGACCGTCGGCGATTCGCCGGTGGTTCCGACCACCACAATGGCGTCGGTGCCTTCTGCAATATGCCAGTCGATCAGACGCCGAAAAGCCTCCAGGTCGAGCCCGCCATCCTCATCCATGGGCGTCACAATGGCGACAGCGCTGCCCGAAACCCCTGCCAAGCTGTTGTTTTTCATCGAAAAATATCAGTCACAACGAAACTTAATCCGGTCATTGTATCCGAAGCCTGCAGTGCAGCGATACCCGTTCGACCGCGTATGGGGCCGACGATTCACGGTGCGGAACAAAAAGCGCGATGCGCCGGACGGCGCACGCCGTCAGGTCTGCTGCAGCCGGTAGAACGAGGCGAGAAAGGACTCGGCATCGACGGCCGCTACATTTCCGGACCGCGCGCAACTCGCCGCGGTCACCTCGGGCAATGATGCAGCGGCTGGATTCCAGCCGGCGCACAGCACCTCGGCGCCGTATTCGGTGGGCAGCGGGCTGGCAGAGTCTTTGGGCAGTTTCATGATGCTCGGTCGCAGTAAAAGGTTAATGCCTTACAGAGCATAACGACTGAACCCGAAAAAGGTTGAATGGCACGGACAAAAATCTGCCGCGCCCCACCCCCCTAGCCGAACCGGCCGGTAATGTAGTCTTCAGTCTGCCGGCTTTTCGGCTTGATGAAAATGCTGTCCGTGGGACCGACCTCGATCAGATCGCCCAGATACATGTAGGCGGTGTAGTCTGACACGCGGGCCGCCTGCTGCATGTTGTGGGTCACGATAACAATCGTGAAGTCCTTTTTCAGCTCGGTAATGAGTTCCTCGATACGCGCCGTTGATATCGGATCGAGCGCCGACGTCGGCTCGTCGAGCAGGATCACCTCGGGTTTGACCGCAATGCAGCGCGCGATACAGAGCCGTTGCTGCTGGCCGCCGGAGAGGCTCATGCCGCTCTGATTCAGCTTGTCCTTGACTTCCTCCCACAGCGCCCCCTTGCGCAGCGCCCACTCGACGCGCTCCTGCATCAGCGCGCGCGGCAGTTTTTCGTGCATCGAAACGCCAAACGCGATGTTTTCATAAATCGACATCGGAAACGGCGTGGGTTTCTGGAAAACCATGCCCACGCGCGCACGCAAATCGATCAGGTCGATGTCCTTGTCAAGGATATTGCGGCCATCCATCATCAGCTGGCCTTCCGCACGCTGCTCCGGATAAAGCTCGTACATGCGATTGAAGGTGCGCAGCAGTGTCGATTTGCCGCAACCCGAGGGGCCAATGAACGCGGTGACCCGGTGCTTGTAGATCTCCAGGTTGATGTTTTTCAGCGCCTGGAACTTGCCGTAATAAAAATTAAAATCCTTCGCCAAGATCTGCACCTGCTCCCGCGCCGGGTTCATTGTGCCGGTGATGGCCGACTGGTCGCGCTCGCGCGCGGTCGCAAAAGACATGGGGGTATTCACCGCTTCACTTCCTCTTTAAACAGGACACGCGCCAGGATGTTCAGTGCCAGCACACCCATCGTGATCAGGAACACCCCTGCCCAGGCCAGTCGCTGCCAGTCCTGGAAGGGGCTCATCGCAAACTGGAAGATGGTCATGGGTAGATTTGCCATCGGCTCGAGCAGATCAACCGACCAGAACTGGTTGGACAGCGCGGTAAACAGCAGCGGCGCGGTCTCACCCGAGATCCGTGCGACCGCGAGCAGCACCCCGGTCAGTATGCCGGCCCGCGCAGCCCGGGCCGTGACAAAGCAGATGACCTTCCACTTGTGTGCCCCCAGCGCAAAAGCCGCTTCGCGCAGGCTGTTGGGCACCAGTATCAGCATGTTCTCAGTCGTGCGCACCACCACCGGAATCACCAGCAGCGCCAGTGCCACCACGCCGGCAATGCCGGAGAAGCCACCCATGTGGACCACCATGACCGCGTAAATGAAGAGCCCGATGACGATCGACGGCGCCGACAGCAGAATGTCATTGATGAACCGGGTCACGGCACCGAGCCAGCCGCGCCGGCCGTATTCGGCCAGATAAACCCCCGCCAGCATCCCGATGGGCGTTCCCACCAGCGTCGCCAGCCCGACCATGATCAGGCTGCCCACGATGGCATTGAGCAGACCACCTTCCGCACCGGGCGGCGGCGTCATCATTGTGAAGAGTTGCAGCGACAGCCCCGTGATGCCCTGTCTGAAAACCTCGAACAGGATCCACAGCAGCCAGAACAGGCCGAAAGCCATGGCCAGCAGCGACAGCGTCAGCGCCGTGCTGTTGATCAGCTTCCGTCGTGCGCGCAGATTCATCTCAGGTCTTCGCGCCTTCGTGCGTCGACAGCCTCATCAGCAGCACTTTCGACGCGGCCAGCACGATGAACGTGATCAGGAACAATATCAGCCCGAGTTCAATCAACGCTGCCGAATGCAACCCGGAACTGGCCTCCTGAAACTCGTTGGCCAGCGCCGAGGTAATGCTGTTACCCGGCGAGAACAGCGATATGTCATTGAGAAAATTCGTATTGCCGATCACGAACGTGACCGCCATGGTTTCACCCAGCGCACGCCCCAATCCGAGCATGATGCCGCCGACCACCCCGACCTTGGTGTACGGGAGCACGACTTTCCACACCACTTCCCACGTCGTCGCACCCAGGCCAAACGCAGACTCCTTGAGCAGCGCCGGCGTGACATCGAACACATCGCGCATGACCGACGCAATGAACGGAATGATCATGATCGCCAGTATGATGCCCGCGCAGAGCAGGCCGATACCGATCGGCGCTCCGCTGAAGAGCGCACCTACGCCCGGAACATGGCCCAGCGTGTTTTGCAGGACGGGCTGCACGTACTGGCCGAACAGCGGCGCGAATACCAGCAAACCCCACATGCCGTATACGATGCTGGGAATCGCGGCGAGCAGCTCGATTGCGGTTCCCAGCGGACGGCGCAGCCATAACGGCGACAATTCAGTCAGAAAAACCGCAATACCGAAACTGACGGGCACTGCGATAATCAGCGCGATCACCGAGGTCACCAGCGTGCCGTAGATCGGGATCAGCGCGCCGAAATTCTCCTGCGGCGGATTCCATTCGGATGTCCACAGGAACGACAACCCGAATTTCTCGATCGAAGGCCAGGCGCTGACAAACAGCGACAGGATGATGCCGGCGAGCATCAGCAGCGTAAACACGGCAAATGCCCGTGTCAGATTGAAAAACAGTGCATCGCCGAACCGAGCGCCCTTACGATTAGCAGCGGGTCCGGGCATTCGATTTTTATTTGAAGTTACAACGTTATCGGTGGTCACGGAAACAGGGACTGCTGGGCTTGCGGCTTTGATTTCAATGATAGTCCTTTTGGCCGCCCTTAAACAGCGGCGCCGGGATTTTTCCCCGGTGCCGCGCGGGCGTAGCTGTGACTCTTATTTATTTGGTTGGCCAGAGCGCCTTGCCCGTGCCGTCCTTGATGTTGGCACTCCACGACGCAAGAATCAGCTTGACCAGACTGTCCGGCAGCGGCACGTAATCAAGATCGCTCGCGAGCTTGTCGCCGTTCCTGTAAGCCCAGTCAAAGAATTTCATGCTTTCGATCGCCTGCTCCGGCTTGTCCTGCTTCTTGTGCATCAGGATAAACGTCGCACCGGTAATCGGCCAGGAATCCTTGCCGGGCTGATTGGTGAGGATTTCGTAGAACGCCGTCTTGCTCCATTCCGCGCCCGCAGCGGCAGCCTTGAACGCCTCCTCGCTCGGCTGGACGAAAACCTTGTTCGCATTCTGCAACTGCGCGTGCGTCAGCTTGTTCTGTTTGGCATAGGCATATTCGACGTAGCCGATCGCACCAGCGACGCGCTGCACGAATGCTGAAACACCTTCGTTGCCTTTGCCGCCCAGGCCCAGCGGCCATTGCACAGCCGTGCCCTCGCCGACTTTTTGTTTCCATTCGGCGCTGACCTTGGACAGATAGTTGGTAAACAGAAAGGTAGTGCCGGAACCGTCGGCGCGGCGCACCACGGCAATCGTCTGAGCCGGCAGCTTGACGCCGGGATTCAGTGCGGCGATCGCCTTGTCATCCCACTTCTTGACCTTGCCCAGGTAAATGTCACCGAGCAGTTCGCCACTGAGCTTGATTTCGCCCGGCTTGATGCCCGGCAGGTTCACCACCGGCACGACCCCGCCGATCACCGTCGGGAACTGGATCATGCCGTCTTTCTCCAGATCCGCCGGTTTCAGCGGCATGTCCGAGGCACCGAAATCGACGGTCTTGGCCGTAATCTGCTTGATACCACCGCCGGAACCGATGGACTGGTAATTCACCCTGTTGGCGCTGGCCTTTTGATAGGCATCAGCCCATTTGGCATAAATGGGAGCCGGGAACGACGCGCCCGCACCCGTAATGTCTGCGGCGGTAGCAGTGCCGCATAGCGCAAACGCCGAGATTATTGTTAATGCATTGATTTTATTCAGTGTTTTCATTCTGATTTCTCCTGTAACGTTGCCCGTTTGGTGGCCACACAGCGGCTGATGGACAGATACTAGCCCGGCAACGTGACAACTTGATGACAGGAAAAACAGCGCCCGGGTGCACGCCCCGGCTTACAGTCAGGACCGGCGCCCCGCCTCGTACCAGCCGCGGCTGCCATTGACCACCCTGACGACCAGCAACATCACCGGCACCTCGATCAGCACGCCAACCACGGTGGCCAGCGCCGCGCCCGACTCGAAGCCGAACAGGCTGATGGCCGCGGCAACCGCCAGTTCGAAGAAATTGGACGCGCCGATCAGCGCCGACGGACAGGCCACGCTGTGTTTTTCGCCCATGCGCCGGTTCAGCCAGTAAGCCAGTCCCGAATTGAACAGCACCTGGATCAGGATCGGCACCGCCAGCAAGGCGATCACCAGCGGCTGCTTGATGATTGCGGTGCCCTGGAACGCAAACAGCAGCACCAGCGTCAGCAGCAGCGCGAACACTGACCACGGCTGCAGGCTCGCCAGTGCGGCGTCCAGCGCCGCCTGCCCGCGGGACAGCAAATGCCGCCGCCAGAACTGAGCAACCAGCAGCGGCACGGCAATGTAGAGCATGACCGAAGTCAACAGCGTGTCCCACGGCACGCTGATCGAGGCCACGCCCAGCAACAGCGCTACGATCGGCGCAAACGCCACCACCATGATCACGTCGTTCAGCGCCACCTGCGACAGTGTGAAATACGGATCGCCGCCGGTCAGCCGGCTCCACACGAACACCATCGCCGTGCATGGCGCGGCAGCAAGCAAGATCAGGCCCGCGATGTAACTGTCGAGCTGTTCGGCCGGCAGCAGCGGCGCGAAGACATGGCGAATGAAGATCCAGCCAAGCAGCGCCATCGAAAACGGCTTCACC
>JBFKCU010000030.1:0-13766 GCA_041620115.1 Burkholderiales bacterium
GCGAGCACCGAAACCACGCACAGGGTGCGCACCACAATGTCGCTGTTGATCGTGATCATGCGCAGCAACTGCGCACGGTCCAGCAGCGGGCTGTGGCGACCGCCATCCGGCAGCGCGCGCAGCGTCCGGCGCACATACAACACGCCGATCAAGAGCCCGGCGTATTCGGCAATCAGTGATGCGATCGCGACACCGGCTACACCCCAGCCGAAACCGAACACGAACAGCAGATCGAGGGCGATGTTGATGCTGTTGGTCACGATCTGGATTACCAGCGGAATGCGCGCATTGCGCAGACCGTAGAACCAGCCGATGATCGCGTAGGTGCCGAGCACGGCCGGCAGCGCCCATACGCGGATCAGAAAATACTCACGCGCGTAATGTTCGACCTCCGCGCTGGCATCGATGAATAGGAAGGCCAGCGCGAGTATCGGCAACTGCAGGGCGACCAGCACCCCGCCGATGACACCGGCGAGCAGCAGCGCGCGCTTGATCATCACCCGCACCTCGGCATGGTTGCCCGCGCCGCGCGCCTGCGCAGTCGGACCGGTAGTGCCCATGCGCAGGCAGTTGAAGAGGTGGTAGATGAAATTGAACAGCATCGCGCCGATGGCGACGGCACCGATGTAATACGCCTCGGACAGATGGCCGACGACGGCAGTATCCACCGCGCCCAGCAGCGGCACGGAAATGTTCGCGAGGATGATCGGCCCGGCCATGGCCCAGACTTGGCGATGGGTGTCGGCCGCTCCTGATGAAGAAGTTTGAGTCACGCGCGGAGATTCTAACCGAGGGCGTCCGCGCCGCCGCCACCGGCATCACGCCTCAGGACATCAATCCATGGCCCAGATAAGCCGATGGCAACACGGCGAAGCGCGTATAGTGGATCGATACACTGAGGACATGACCATGAATGAACCGGAATACATTGCCGCCTATCAGAAAATCGCTGATAAATACGAAAACAACCAGAGCACGATGGAAGATTATCTGGAAGCGATGCGCAAGCTGAAAGAAAATTTCCTCAAGGGGAAGAAGACCGACACGACGCTGCCGGTCATTCCCTGAGTCGTTTCACCGCACCCGCCAGAACCGTTCCATCTCCAGAAACGTAAACGACGCCGACCAGCCGATCAGCAGCAGGCCGATCAGGCCCTCGGTGCCTGCGAGCAAACGAATCGGACCGACGGGCACCACATCGCCGAATCCCACGGTCGAGTACGTCATCGCCGAAAAATAGACGGCGTCGAGCAGCCCTGTGGCGCTGATCTCGCCCGCGACGCCTGCAATATGGCCGCACTCAGGCCATTGCAGCAGCAGCCATAATGCAACGCCGAAAATCCAGATTTCCAGGACATGCAGTCCCAGCATCGACAGGATGGCGTAAAGCACGTGGGTGCGCCGGGGACCGCTGGTGTTCTTCAGCCGGCGCGAGACGAATAACAACCCCTCGTAATGCGCCAGCACCGACAGCAGCACCGCCGCGAGTGTTGCGGCGAAGACGACTGCATTCGCTCCCCAATGATCGTACATGAGCCAGCGCTTTCCACGAGTTGACGCGTTCCCGATCGCAGTATAACCAACCGGATCGACGGTCCGGAACGATCCATCCTGATGACATCAGCGGGTAAACTACTGGCCACGCCAACCGCGATACCGACTTCCGACCCGACATGAAAACCATCCGACCCCCCGTTGCCAACCCGACCAAACCCGTTTATGTGCCGCCCCCCGGTGCCTGTGACGCACATTGCCACGTCTTCGGCCCGCCGGAGAAATTCCCGTACGCGGAAAAACGGCCGTACACACCGGGCGAACCCGCGCCGCGCGAACGCCTCGCCAGACTGCATGCCCACCTCGGCCTGTCCCGCGCGATCATCGTGCAGGCGACGCCGCATGGCACGGACAACAGCGCGATGCTCGACGCCATCGCCCACAGCAACGGCGCGTATCGCGGCGTCGCACTGCTGCCCGAAAATGTCAGCGATGCCGAACTCGAACGCCTGCATGCCGGCGGCGTGCGCGCGGCACGTTTCAATTTCGTGCAGCACCTGGGCGGCGCACCCGATCCCGCCTACTTCGAGCGCACGATTGCGCGCGTCAAGGCAATCGGCTGGCATGTGGAATTGCATTTCGATGCCCAGGATCTCGCCGACTACCGCGACATGCTGAATGCCCTGCCGGTGCGCTTCATCATCGACCACATGGGTCGCGTGAAATCCGCCGACGGACTGGATCAGACACCGTTACGCAATCTGCTCGAACTGCTGAAAAGCAACGAACGCGCCTGCGTGAAAATCTCCGGCGGCGAGCGTGTGTCAGCGTCCGGCAAACGGCCGTTCCATGATGCGGCGCCGACTGCGCGCGCGATTATAGAAGCGGTACCCGATCAGGTGATCTGGGGCACCGACTGGCCGCATCCGAACGTGCCCAACGACATGCCGGACGAGGGCGAACTGGTGGATTTGTTTGCCTTCTATTGCGACGACGAGGCACTGCGCCGCAAGATACTCGTCGACAACCCGACGCGGATCTACTGGGCGGACGCTTAGTGCTGCAGTAATCGATCAGGCCGCTTGGCCGGTTCAGTGCATGCCCTGCGCTGCGAACCGATCGTCGACCAACGACTCGAGTTCCGGGAACCCCCTGACCGCTTCCTCGACGGTGCGCCTGATCAGCGCAATGTCTGCCTCCGGCTCCAGCGCGGCAGCATTACCCATGCGACCCGTCGGCTTTGGATTCAGCGTACCCGCATCCGCCACCAGTTCAAATTCCCCGCTGCAGTTCCGGCAATAGATCCGGTCTCCTGCGATTTGCTCGCGCCGGACCACCAGCGTCGGACCGCACATCGGGCATGACTGCATGGGAATGCCATTGTCGCTATGCCCCATCACATGGTCCAGTTCACCTGATTCGCCCATTTTGATGAACAAATCAGCAAGGTTCGCATCGAACTGGGAACCCTTGTTTTCACAAATGATATTCAACGCCACCTGCATATCCATGCCCTTGCGGTATGGCCGATAGCTGGTCATGGCATCAAACGCGTCGCAAATACCTACGATTCTCGCCCCGACAGGTATCGAGTCCGCCTGCATTCCCTGCGGATATCCCCGGCCATCAATCCGCTCATGATGCATCAGCACCGCTTCGCGAACCAACGCTGCTAGAGGATGCCCGGCCAGCATGCGCATCCCGACCTCGGGATGTGTCTTGATGATCGAGTATTCCTCGTCGGTAAGCCGTTGCGTTTTCCGCAGGATAGAGTCTGGCACCCCCACCTTGCCGAGATCGTGCAGGAATCCGCCCAGCGCTATGCGCGCCGCCGCGGCGTCGCCAATACCCGCGCTGTCGGCCAGTTGCCTTGCATAACGGGATACCCGCCAAAGGTGCCCCCCGGTATAGGGGTCTCGTGCCTCGACAAACCAGGCCATCGTGAGCAGGCTGGCCAACAACTGCGAAGCGTGACCTTTCACTTCGCTGGAATCACGCCGGTCCGAAGAGCCGGTCAGCCGGCCAATCCAGTCGGTGATCATCATGATTCAGGCGCGGCCCCGGTCCACTACCAGCGCAGCAGCCGCGGGCCGATGATCGCGCCCAGCACGGTCGGGATCATCATGCCGAGCACGTACCAGACGCCGAGGAACGATGCGCCGCTTTCAGGACAGTAGAGCGCATAGGCCGCCGCGCCCACGGCACCGGCCAGCAGACCAGCCGCGGCACCCGCCAGCGCCAACCGCGTCGGCGCCAGCGTTTTCATGACCCACAACAACACGATGAAGGCAGGCACTGACAGCAGTGCCACGTACACCGGACAAGTCGCCCAGGTCGTGCCCCAGAACAGCATGTCACGCTGCTCCGGCGTAGCACCGGATAACTCGATTACGCCGAGCAGCCAGATCACCAGCACCGGCACGGGGATGGCCCATGCCACCGCACCCAGCGGCACGCCGGGCCGCGACAATCGTGATGCGGCAAGGAGCGCGACCGTTGCCAGTGCACCTGGAAACGCAAATTTCATCCAGAACGCAGGTATCTGCATCACAACAGCAATGTCAGGGCGCACGCCCAGCATGGCAAGCATCAACAACACCGCACCGATGACCCCGGCGCCCAGCGCCAGCGCATAACGCCGGCGCCACACGCGCGGCTCGACGGCGACCGTGTCGCTCGCCAGCAGCAGTATAAGATCATCAGTTTTCATGTTTGCTCCTGATCAGCACCGCCAGCGCCTTCAGCCCGCGATGCACGCCGACCTTGACGGCAGATTCGGACAGGCCGGTCGCGCGTGCGGTCTCGATCACCGACAGGCCTTCGAGCCGCATGTGCACGATCGGCAGGCGCTGATTGTCCGGCAACTGCTCCAGCAATACCGCCAGATCACGCCGCGCATCCGCCACTTCGGTTTCGGCATCCGTAAACAGATCCTGGCGGTCATCCAGCGGATCATTCAGCGCCTCGCGCCGCGAACGGCTGCGAAACAGATCAACCAGCTTGTACCGCGCGATCGCGTGCACCCAGGCCGTGAGCGGCTGGTCCGCGTCGTAGGTATGTCGCTGGTTGTGTATGGCCAACAGTATCTCCTGTACCAAGTCTTCCACGTCATCAGGCAAGCGCGACAGCCGCCGCCTGAGGAATGAACGTAAATGTGTGCTGAGTTCCTGCAGAAACACCTGATAAACCGCAGCATCTCCGGCAAGACCACGAATGAATAAATCCCGGAGTCGTGTTTCGCTGTCACTCAACGCCTTGTTTTTAACTTCGTTCATGGAGCCTGTTTGGTTACAGTCCGCGGAAAAAATATTTCCGCCCACATTCTGCCCGATTTCGTAACCAAACGGACAAAGCGGTCGAATTTATAAGCACACCGGATGAAAACATCCGTCCGGTCAACCAACCCTTAGTAACAGGAGAAATCAAAATGTTTACACGTAAATTTGCACTCATCGTTGCTGCAGCTTCGTTCCTCGGCGCCGGCGCCGCACAGGCTTCCGTATTTCCGGGTGCGGCCGAGGTCAGCGGGTTCGGGCCTTCGGTCAACGCACCGCTGCCGGCCAACACCAACGCGGTCGACCTCTCGGTCCGCAACACCACGATCCCGCTGGACACCGAGGACCGGCGCTATACCGGATCGCGCACGGATCGCACTGAACCGGCGCGCATCATCCAGGGCGGATCGTACAACAGCGGCGGCAGCGCGTTTCCAAGCAAGTCGGACAGCGACTGACCGTTGCTGATGACGCATCACGCGACCGGCGGATTCCGTTCCGCCGGTCTTTCGCGCGCCAGGCTTCTGCATCGAGCAGATTTATTTTTTCAGAATCGTGTAACCAAATGCCCTATTGCAACGAATTACTCTGCAGACCGCGCTTTTCCGGTGAATGTTCATGACCGCCGGAATCAACGCGGCACATCAACCTCAACCACCACAAGGAGTCTGATCGATGAACTCAAAAACTCTAGCTGCAACTGCCGCTGCGCTGGCCATGCTGGCCTCCGGTACCGCTCTGGCCGCTGACAAGCCGCCGATGGAGAAATGCTACGGCGTGTCCATGGCCGGCAAGAACGACTGCAAGGCCGGCCCCGGCACCAGCTGCGCGGGCACCTCCAAGGTCGATTACCAGGGCAATGCGTGGAAGCTGGTTCCGAAAGGCACCTGCACCAGCATCAAGACGCCGAAAGGCAACGGCTCACTGACCGAAATCAAGGCGTAAGCCGGCAACCGCACAGGCACCTCGCGATCATGACCACACCCCTCACCGCCGGACTGAGCCTCAAGCCAGAATATTACGATGCGGCGCTGGCCAGCACCGCGGCGGGGTCATGGTTCGAGGTGCATCCCGAAAACTACATGGTGGCGGGCGGCCCGCGGCTGGCCTGGTTGCAGGCCGTGCGCAGCCGCCACGCCATTTCCCTGCACGGCGTATCGCTGTCGCTGGCGGCGGATGCTGCACCCGACGCAGCACACCTGCAACGGCTGGCAGCACTCGCCCGTCGCATAGAACCCGCACTGATTTCCGAGCACCTCGCCTGGTCCACCTGGCGCGGCGCCTATCACCCTGATCTGCTGCCGTTTCCGCGCACCACGGCCGCACTGACCCGCATCGCCGACAATGTTGTGCAAACGCAGGACGCCTTGCAGCGTCGGATTGCAATCGAAAACCCGTCGCATTATCTGCACCTCGACGGCCACGAGTGGGGCGAAATCGATTTCCTCGACGAAATCGCGCGCCGCAGCGGCTGCGGCCTGCTGCTCGACGTCAACAATGTTTATGTCAGCGCCTGCAATCGCGGTTTTTCCGCGGAAGACTATATCGACGAATTTCCCGCCGACCGGATCATGGAAATTCATCTGGCCGGCCATACCGCGGATCCCAATCTGGGCACGCAGTTGCTCGTCGACTCGCACGACGCGCCCGTAGCACCGGAGGTCTGGGCCCTTTATGAACGCCTGATCCGCCGCATCGGCGTGCGACCGACCCTGATCGAACGCGATGATCATCTGCCGGCATTCGACATACTCGATACGGAGCGCGCGCGGGCCGCGGACATCCTGCGCGCGCCGCTGGCGGAGGCCGCATGAGCGGGATGAATTTTCATCGCCCCGCGTCCGGCGCATTGGCGGATTTCCAGAACGCCTTTGCCGATGCCCTGTTCGACGACGCGACGCCGGCAAGCGCGGAGGTTGCCGCACTGACGGCGCAGCCGGCGTTTGCGGTGTACCGCAACACAGTGATGAAAGCCTGCATCGATGCCTTGCAGGCCAACTACCCCGCCGTCAACCGGCTGGTCGGCGAGGAATGGTTTCGCGCCGCCGCCGCAGTGTACGCCCGCGGACACCTGCCGGATCAGCCGATGCTGCTGCAGTACGGCACGGACTTTGCCGCGTTTCTCGCCACATTCGAGCCTGCGGCGGAACTGCCGTACCTGCCCGGCGTGGCGCAGCTTGACCGCCACTGGATCGAAGCGCATGTCAGCGCCGATGACGCTCCGCTCGAAGGCGACGCCGTCGCCGGTCTGGCTGCAGGCAATTTTTTCCGTGTGCAACTCAAGCCGCATGCGGCAGCGCGCTGGCAGTGGTTTGACGACGCGCCGGTGTACACCATCTGGTCGCGCAACCGCAGCGACGCCGCGATCGACACCGAATTTGCATGGCACGGCGAAGGCGCACTGCTGACGCGGCCGCGCGATGTCGTGCGATGGACGGCGCTTGATCACGCCGGCTGCGCGTTTCTCGATGCCTGCGCCGCCGGCGCCTCGCTGGCCGGCGCCGCACAGGCCGCGCTGGAAATCGACGGCGATGCCGACCTCGCCGCCCTCATTTCGAAGCTGCTCGATGCCGGCGTGTTCAGCGGCATGAGCCTGGATCACCACAATCACCAGGAGGAACCAACATGAATCCGAGCACAACCACCATGGCGGATGCACCTGCGGAAGGGCTGCGCGGAATCTGGAACCGGATCGCCGCGCGCCTCGAACAGATGCTGGGCCACACGCTGCTGGCGCTGACTGCGCGCCTCGGCATCGCCTCGATATTCTTTCTGTCCGGGCGCACCAAGGTGGACGGACTGCTGACCGTCACCGACGGCACCTACTTCCTGTTCGCCGAGGAATACCAGGTGCCGCTGCTGCCGCCCGAGTTCGCCGCACACATGGCAACTTATGCCGAACACCTGTTCCCGATCCTGCTGGTGCTGGGGCTGTTTACACGACTGTCGGCGTTCGCGCTGCTCGGCATGACCGCGGTGATCCAGATTTTCGTTTATCCGGAAGCCTGGTCCACGCATCTGAGCTGGGCCGGCCTGCTGCTGTATGTAATTGCCCGCGGGCCCGGAGTGCTGTCACTGGACCACAAGCTGGGAATCAAATAAATATCAATAAAATCAATTACTTATTTATCAATGTCGAGCACGGGCTTGCCCACCATGCGGCGCGCTTCGTAAGCCGCATGGGCTTCGGCCACCGTGTCGAAAGTGTAGCGTGCGGCGATGCTGATCTGCAGCGACCCGTCGAGCAGCGCGCCGAAAATGTCGTCGGCACGACGCCGGATTTCAGCGGCGTCGCGCAGATGGTCCGCGAGCCGCGGCCGCGTCAGGAACAGCGAACCGGCCTCGCCCAGCTCCAGCGGATCGAGATCAGTGACCGAGCCCGAGACATTGCCGTAGTTGACCACAAGCCCGCGCGTGCGCGCCGCGCGAAAACTGTCGCGCAGCGAACTCCTGCCGATCGAATCGAAGACCACGTCCACGCCCTGCCCGCCGGTGGCCTCACGCACGGCATCGACAAAACGCCCGCCGTCATACAACAGCACCACATCCGCGCCACGTGCGCGTGCGACTTCGGCTTTTTCCGCCGAGCTGGTGGTGGCGATGACGCGCGCGCCGCTGCGTTTCGCCAGCTGGATCAGCAGCTGCCCGATGCCGCCGGAGGCCGCGTGCACCAGACAGGCCTTGCCCGGCCCGAGCCGGCCCACGTCATGGGCGAGGTAGTGCGCGGTGTAGCCCTGGAACACCGACGCGGCGGCCAGATCGAGCGGCAATGCGGCGGGCACTTTCACCGCCTGCCATGCGGGCACCACGGCGTATTCGGCATAGCTGCCCCAGACGATGCACCAGGCGACGCGGTCCCCCGCGGCATGCGTATCGACGTCCGCACCCACGGCCACCACCTCGCCCGCGCCTTCCATGCCCAGCGTGCACGGCAGGCGCACCGGGTAGGTCCGCGACTTCGCGTACTTGCCCTGTCGCGTGTGGATGTCCATGAAATTGATGCCGGCATGATGCACGCGCACCAGCACGGTACCGGGACCGGCCACCGGCACGGGGATGTCGACATGCTGCAGCACTTCGGGACCGCCGTAGCGCTCTATGCGTATGCTTTTCATGACAGGAAGTTTCTTGCGGGCAGGCGTGGATTATGGCGCATTCGACGGGCACGTTGCGTTGCGCTGTAAGGACGACCCGGCCTTCCTGACTAAGGGATAATCAATGACATCGCTGAATTTTTCGCGCGAGGCGCGGTCCGATATCAGCAAAGGAGAACGAACATGAAACGACGCGGATTCTTGCAGGGACTGGCATTGGCAGGACTGGGACAGAGCTGGATCAGCACGGCCCTGGCAGCACCGGCCGCCAGCATGAAAGAGATTGCCGCCATGCAGAACAACTGGCGCTCGCTGCTGGCCGCAAGTTTCAAGGCGCCGGCACCGACCGACCCGCTCAAACTGTCGGAGGCCGAGTGGCGCAAGCGGCTCGACAAGGCGCAGTTCTACATTTTGCGGGAAGAAGGCACCGAGCGGCCCGGCACCAGTCCGCTGAATGCCGAAAAACGCGACGGCGTATATGTCTGCGCGGGCTGCGACCTGCCGGTATTCACCTCCGCAATGAAATATGAATCGGGTACCGGCTGGCCGAGTTTTTTCACCACCATTCCCGGGGCACTGGCGACCAAGACCGATTACAAGCTGATCCTGCCGCGCACCGAATACCATTGCGTGCGCTGCGGCGGCCACCACGGCCACGTCTTCGAAGACGGGCCGCAGCCGACGCGCCAGCGCTGGTGCAATAACGGGATCGCGCTCAAGTTCATTCCGAAGCAGGCATGACTGCTGGGGGCGGGCCCGCGGCAGCGCAGCAGGCCGGCCCCCGAAACGGATCGAATCGGCTACACTGCGGCGAGGAGCCTGCAGACTTGCCAGTGAAGCCTTATCACATGCGACTTGCGCACGGCGGCGATGTTCAGGAGATCGCTGTCATGTCCCGCTGCCTGATCGAAGTAGGCCTGCGCGGCTGGACCTGGCACCCGACGCGGGTCGCACGCGCAATCAACGCGCGCGAAACCTGCGTGCTGGTCGCTGAAACCCGCGGGCACATCGGCGGTTTCGCCATCACCGAATTCGGCGACACCCGGGCGCACCTCTCGCTGCTCGCGGTGAAACCTACGCACCAGCGCTGTGGCATCGGACTGGCCATGATCGAATGGATCATCGAATCGGCACTGACTGCGGGCATCGACCATATCAGCGTCGAGATGCGCGCCAACAACTTTGCAGCGCGCAGTTTCTACGAGGCACTGGGCTTTACCCACTCGCAATACCTCGCCGGCTATTACCAGACCATCGAAGGCGCCATTCGCATGCGGCGCGATCTGCGGCAGCGCACGTCCCGGCGCGAGCGCAAGAAAACCATCTGAATCGGGTGCATCACAACATGATTTCCGGCATCAAGGCACTGACCTTCGACACCTTTGGCACCGTCGTCGACTGGCGCACCAGCATCATCAACGACCTGACCGCGTACGGGCAGGCGCAAGGCCTCAATGTCGACTGGGCGGCATTCGTCGATGAATGGAAAAACGCCTACAAGCCGGGCATGGACAATGTGCGCAAGGGCAAATGGCCATGGATCACCATCGACGGCATTTATCGCAAGTCGCTGGATGAAATGGCGCCGCGTTACGGCCTCGACAAGCTCGATGAAGCCGGGCGCCATCACATCAACCGTGTCTGGCACCGGCTGCTGCCCTGGCCCGACGTTGTGCCCGGGCTGACCCGCCTGAAGAAAAAATTCCTGATCTCGACCTTGTCCAACGGCGACGTCGACATGCTCGCCAACATGGCGAAACTCGGCGGCCTGCCGTGGGACGTGATCCTGTGCGGCCAGGTGTTCCGCCATTTCAAGCCCGATCCCGAGATTTACCTCGGTGCGATCGAGATGCTGGGATGCAAACCGCACGAAGTCATGATGGTCGCGGCGCACAATGACGACCTCAAGCACGCGCGCAGCCACGGCATGCGCACGGGTTTCGTGCTGCGCCCGACCGAATACGGCCCGCAGCAGCAGACCAATCTCAAGGCGGCGGAACCGTGGGACGTGATCGCCAAAGATTTCGGCGAACTGGCGACGGCACTGGGTGCCTAGGGCACGCCTCTAAGCACCGCCGCAGTGCCGCGCCAGTGCCCACGCAACATGCTCGCGCACCAATGCCGACGGATGATCGGCGCGCGACTGCAACGCGGCAATGATTGCCGGCGTAGACCGCGCATTTCCCAGTCCGACGGCAAGATTGCGCAGCCAGCGCTCGTAGCCGATGCGGTGGATCGCACTGCCGGCGAGCCGTGCCGCGAACATTGACTCATCCCACGCAAAGAGATCGACCAGTGCCACATCGTCGAGACCATTACGCACGGCGAAGTCGGCCTCGCTGCTGACCTGCGCAAAACGGTTCCACGGGCAGATGAGCTGGCAGTCGTCACAGCCATAAACCCGGTTGCCGATCAACGGCCGCAGCGCCTCCGGGATGCTGCCTTTCAATTCGATCGTCAGATAGGAAATGCAACGCCGCGCATCGAGTTGGTACGGCGCGACGATGGCCTGCGTCGGGCACACGGCGATGCACTTGCTGCAGGTGCCGCAGTGCTCCTCCTGTGCGGCATCAACCGGCAGCGGCAGGTCCGTATAGATCTCGCCGAGAAAAAAAGCAGAACCGGCGTCACGATTGAGCAGCAACGTATGCTTGCCGCGCCAGCCGAGGCCGGCTTTTTCGGCGAGTGCGACTTCCATCACCGGCGCACTGTCGGTAAAGACGCGGTAACGGTATTCGCCGACGGCCGATTCGATGCGCTGCGCCAGCTTTTGCAGCTTGCCGCGCAGCACCTTGTGATAGTCACGGCCCGTGGCATAGCGGGAAATGAAGGCCCGCGAGTCGTCGTTAATCACAGCCCAGCTGTCACGCACGGCGGGCGGCGTGTAATTGAGGCGCGCGATGATCACGCGCACCGTCCCCGGCACCAGCTCTGCAGGACGGCTGCGTTTCACGCCATGGCGTGCCATATAATCCATGTCACCGTGCCAGCCGCGCGCCAGCCACTCCGCCAGTCGCGGTTCGGCCGGTGACAGGTCGCAATCGGCAACCGCGATCTGCTGGAAACCCAGCTCAGCACCCCAGCGCCGGATATCGGCCAGCAACTTGGTGTAATCGGTCATTGCAAAACCAAATTCAAAACCTCACCACAGAGTGCACAGAGAACACAGAGAAGATCAAGACCGCTGCCCGTGAAACCATCGCATTTTTCATATGTATCCGGATGTGCACCCTGGTCTCGTTTTCCTCTGGGTCCTCGGTGGCCAACGCTTTGCGCGCTTAATCATGACCGTCAAGATTAACCGCTTTCTTGCTACGGAAAACGACACGCTGGCACTGGGCGGCGCACTCGCGCCATTGCTGCAGCCCGGCCTGGTCATCCATCTTTGCGGCGACCTCGGTGCCGGCAAAACCACGCTGGCGCGCGGAATCCTGCGCGGGCTGGGCTACGAGGGCCGGGTCAAAAGCCCCACCTACACCCTGCTTGAACCTTATAAGTTTTCTAGGTTATACTTGTATCACTTTGATTTTTATCGGTTCCTTGATCCGCGGGAGCTGGAGGAAACCGGGTTTCGGGAGTATTTCAATCCGCAATCGGTATGCCTCGTCGAGTGGCCGGAAAAGGCCCCCGATCTGCCGGCAGCGGATTTGAAGATCGATATGCGTGCTGACGCGCAGGGCCGCACCGTCGAAATTACTGCGCACACGGAGGTAGGCCGACGTTGTCTCGAGCAACTGAACCACTGAGACCCGTCACACGCCGCACGGCACCCCGCCCGTATCAGCCCCGCTTTTTCTCCGGCCTGCTCCGACCACTGCTGCAATTCACGCTGTACTTCGGCCTGCTGATCACGGTAACACTCGCCCTCGCGCTGCCCGCCTATGCGAATGAGACAGCCGTCACGGCGACGCGGGTATGGCCGGCGCCCGAATACACGCGCGTGACCATCGAATCGCAACAGCCAATCAAGCACACGCTGTTCAGCCTGGACAACCCCGACCGGCTCGTACTCGACCTCGAAGGCGTTGCGCTGAGCGCGACGCTCAATGACATCGCCGGAAAAATCAGCGTTGAAGATCCGTACGTCAAGGGCGTGCGCGTCGGCCGCTTCAAACCCGGCACGGTACGGCTGGTGTTCGACCTGAAAAAGCAGGTCAAGCCCGAAGCCTTTGCACTCGCGCCGATCGGCGAGTATGGCCACCGGCTGGTGCTTGATGTTTATCCGCTGGAACCAATCGATCCGCTGCTCGCCTTCCTGAAGAGCCGCGAAGCGCAGCGCAGCGAAGCGCCCCCGGCCGCACCCGATGCCCCGCCGGTCGTTGCCAAAGGCGATGCGCCCGCCGCACCCAAAGCCGCGCCGCGCACGGCGCGCCCGCCCTCTGAGCGGCTGATCACCATTGTCATCGACGCCGGTCACGGCGGCGAGGATCCGGGGGCACGCGGCCGCCGCGGCACGCTGGAAAAGGACGTCACCCTCGCCATCTCGCACAAGCTCAAGGAACGCATCGACAATGAACCGAACATGCGCGCCGTGCTGACGCGTGACGGGGACTATTTCATGCCCCTGCACACGCGCGTCACCAAGGCGCGGCGGGTGCGCGCCGACCTGTTTGTGTCCATACATGCCGACGCCTTCATCAAACCCTCAGCCAACGGCTCCTCCGTATTCGCACTGTCGGAGCGCGGTGCGACCTCGGCCGCCGCCAGCTGGCTGGCGAAAAAAGAGAATGATGCCGATCTCATCGGCGGCGTCAATCTGGGGATCCAGGATCCGTATCTGAAGCAGACGCTGCTCGATCTGTCCCAGACGGCATCGATCAACGACAGCCTGAAGCTGGGCAAGGCGGTGCTCGCCGAAATGGGCGGCATTAACCGGCTGCACAAGAATTACGTCGAGCAGGCC